>JAZUOE010000231.1:0-8769 GCA_045604505.1 Ruminiclostridium sp.
AAACCTTTTTTATAAAGCTGAATTCAGACTTCTTCAGCAGTCCTATATTTTTTAATACATATTGTTCTCTTTTAAATGTACATATAGCAATACTACAGTAAATTTCATCATAGGCACAATCAGAATAATAACCGCACTCCAACAATTCGCAATCAGTTATGGCATTAATTTTCGGATATAAAAAACCATGTTCAGGTAATGACGAAAAAGGCACAGTAATACTTGCAGTATCTTCACAGGTTATTTCGGAAATTACATTTTCCTTGCCATTAAACACGCATATTAATATGTGTGCTTTACCTTTAAAATGCAAATTAAAAGTTACTTCTTTTGCATTGGTATAATCTCTGTATTTACCGTAAGAAAAGCTGTTAAAATAGGTATCAAATGATATGCTGTCACCTTTTATAAGTTTACCACTATATTTTCCACGAAAATACATTTCTAAATATTCACAGTCTATATGAGAAAAAATAATTTTTTGTAACAGCATTTTTACACCTCTTTTCTTACACAAAATGCACAGCTTTCAGCATACGCAGAGGCTGTGCATAGTTTTACGTATTTTGTGCAGCAGACAGCTTTCCTGTCTTTAAAAACTCCTCATATCTGTCGCAAATAGGTTCAGACTCGCCGAATGCAATCTGCTTGCCATGGTCAAGCCATAAAACTTTGTTGCACATTCTTCTCACCTGCGCGATTGAGTGAGAGACAAGAATTGACGCCTTACCGTTTTTGATAATTTCGTTCATCTTTGCCTCGCTCTTTTCGCGGAATGCGCCATCACCTACGGAAAGCACCTCGTCAAGAATGAGAATTTCAGGTTCAACCATGCTGGCGATTGAGAAAGCAATTCGGGATTTCATACCGCTGGACAATTGCTTAAACGGGCGGTCTTCAAATTCCTTAAGCCCTGAAAATTCCAGAATTTCAGGATATTTCTCGTCCATAAATTTGCGGGTGTAACCAAGCATTGCACCTCGAAGATATGCGTTCTCCTTTAAGTTAAGGTCTCCGTCAAAACCGCTGGCAAGTTCAAGAAGCGCCGCAATTTTACCGTTTACTCTTACACTGCCCTTAGACGGCACCATGATTTTTGTAACAGCCTTTAAAAGGGTGGACTTACCCGCACCGTTTGTGCCGATAATTCCAAGCATATCGCCCTGCTCCAAAGTGAATGAAACATTATCCACAGCGACAAATTTCTTTACCTGATACTTACCCCTCAGCTTTTGGACAACATAATCCTTAAGCCCGATATTACGCAAATCGCCTGTCATATATTCAATTGAAACATTTTTTACTTCAACAACAGTCTCGCTCATAATTCTCCGTTAAATATAATATAAAAACTTATAATTTTTCTTCTTGTAAATTCCCATTCCGATAAGCAATACAACAACAGCATATCCCGCACAAAGCAGATGGTGCTGTAATGACGGTATCTGCCCGTTAAGAACAATCTTTCTGAAATAGCTTATATATGCGTATATCGGATTAAGATAAAACAATTTCTGAACCATAGGTGAGTAAATTTCTACCGAATAGAAAATTGCAGATACGTACATGAGAAGTTGAGTGAAAATATTATAAAGATATTTCATATCGCGGAACATGAGGTATAATGCCGAAAGAATAAATCCCGCGCCCAGATTAAAAACAAGTAGACACAAAATTGCATATAAAAGAAATAAAAATTTCCATGTAATCGGAACTCCGTCAATCAGACAGAACACAAAAAGTATAATCAAATTTATACCGAAATTAATAACAGCTGCAACGTTTTTTGACAAGAGAAACATATACTTTGGGACATTTACCTTTGAGAAAATCCCTGCATTGTCATAAAGAGAAGACATTCCCGTGGATGTAGATTCCTTAAAAAAACTAAATGTTAGATTTCCACAAAACAGGTATATAATAAAATGGTCAATATTTCTTCCGAAAAATTTTGTAAATACAAGCGCCATTACTCCTAATGTCATCAGCGGACCAAGCATGCTCCACACCATGCCGAGTACGGTGCGTTTATATTTTTTTGTAAAATCGCGCTTAACCAGCTCCTCAAACAAAAAGCGGTTCTGCTTGATTTTTAATGCAATATTTTTAAACATCATACTCTCTCTTTCAAATTAATCAGATATGTCTGAGGATTTTTTTTACAGCCATTCTGCGCTTGCTTTCGGGCGGCAATAACTTATACAAAGCCCGCTTTTTGAATGTACAGCCCACATCAATTCGTGGAACCTCCATAATTTTTGCGCCCTTGCTTTTTACATAGGAAATATAAATCCCCAGAAAACGCTCTCCAAGATAGCCGTCAGTCCTATCAGACTGAAAATCGTTGTGCATAGTTTTGCGCTTATCAAATTCTTCAAGAATTGTAAAAAGCATATCGCAATATTCATTGAAAAACGCCTTTTTCATGATGAACATGTTGCAAAAATACTGATAATTCTGCGAAAGATACTGTTTCACAAACGAAACAAGCTCAGGAAACTTTTCTGAAATAATATCAGCAAACAGTTCCAAGTCCTCTTTGTAGTGATACTTTGAGGCAGTATAGTACTCAGCAACATTTGAACCAAGATTTTCAGGTTGTGTAACAATAATATCGTTCTCTGCAACAACTTTTTCTATACATTCCGCTGTCCCAAGGCAACGTCCTTGCTGCTTCTCCGTCATTTTTCCAAAAGCAAGATAAGGATATTTTGTATTAACGCCAAAACCAAAAAATCTGCGGTAATGACAGAAGCCATAGGCATCGTAATCCTCGTTTTTCCACGCATAATACTGAACTGTAAGCTCGCAGTATTCGCGGTTTTTGTCAGAGATATTTTCACCTATGTTATCTCCTGCAATGCCCTCAATAGGCGGATTAATCGCACGTCCACCCTGTATCGGCATTACAAACGGCGGGATAATGTCATAGGTTTTGTGACAGCACATGAAGATTTTAGTTTTGTTGTTCATGGCCGATACCTCACATTATAATTTATCACATATCTCCAATGCTCTTTCAAGCGCTTGGTCCATGTTGTAATATTTAAAATCACCCAGTCTACCGCAGCATATAAGATTTTCTACACAATCAGCCATTTTCTTATATTCTTCATACTGCTTTTGGCTATTTTCTGTAAGAACAGGATAATATGGCTCAACGTCTGCCTCACCCGAATACGGGATCGAATATTCAACAGCGTAACTAGTTCCCTTTTTATTCTGAACAGGTAGCTTATTATATTCTGTAATTCTGGTAAATCCCTCTGCCTGAGGATAAGCAACAACCGGCATATCCTGAATACCATTCTTATCCTCATATTTCCATTCAAAACGCAATGAACGATAAGGCAGTTTGCCGTGAACGCATCCAAACAATTCATCTAGCGGACCACTGTAAATTACTGGTATATTGCAACACTCATTGTTCAAATATAATTTGTTGTCAATTATCTTGATATAATCAAGAGCGTTGACATTCAGCTCTACTGATATATTGCTATGATTTAGAAGATTTTTAAAGAATTCAGTGAATGAGTGCTTAGGCATAACTTGATAAGCGTCATCAAAGTAGCCCACATCATAAGAAAATCTTAATGGTACTCTTTTTAAAACCGATGGGTCAATTTCTTTAGGAGAAATGCCCCACTGTTTTGCTGTATAAAGACTATAGTCTTTTTCAAAAAGAAACTTTGCATAGCTACTTACAATCGGGTCGGAATGAGACATTACCTCAACCACCGTTGCAGTTTCTTTGTCACCAAAAGCAGCTTTTAAATGCTCCTTAAGTTCTTTTGCATCTTTTTCAGAATAGTAATCATCGATTGTCTGAAAATTAAACGGAGTAGGTGTACATTTGCCATCTATAAACGCACCGCAAGTCAGTTTATACTCTTCCCACTCTTCAAACCTGCACATATAATCGTACAGTTCTTTTTTCTTGGTGTGAAAAGTATGCGGACCGTATTGCTGAACAAGAAAATCATGCTCATCAACATAGTCATACATATTTCCGCCGATATGATTACGTCGTTCAAGAATAAGAACCTTTTTACTCTTTTCTTCTGCAAGATAACGTGCAATCACACCGCCCGTAAGACCGCACCCTACCACAAGTGCATCAAATTCAGAAAAATCAATCATTTAAGCCCACCATACTTACTCATAAACTCATCAAAGCTCTGCAAATTCATATCCTTGTCGGCAATAATAAGCTTATCTGCACCACCAATCTTATCCAAAGGCCAGTCAACACCGATTTCGGGATCATTCCACATAATGCCGTCATCAAATTCACCGTAGAATTTTTCACCACATTTGTATGAAACGATAGACTCTTCCAGAACAAGATAACCATGCGCACAACCGCCGGGAATGAGAAGTTCCCTTTTATTTTCACCTGTGAGGTCAAACCCCAGCCATTTCTTGAATGCAGGACTACCGGGACGTAAATCAACCACTACGTCAAAAACATGACCATGAATACAGCGAACAAGTTTTGCCTGTTGCATTTCACGCTGGAAATGTAGCGCACGGATTACGCCCTTGTAAGAAGTGGTATAGAACACCTCCGCAAGGTCGTGGGTGATATCGTTTGCTTCAAACACCTCTTTCGAGTAGTCTTTTGTAAAGCAGCCGCGGATATCATCAGCGTTAAAAGGAGTTACCTCAATAAGTCCGGGAATTTCTGTTTCTTTGAATTCAAATTTTTGAATCATATCATTTCTGCTCCTTCAACCATTCCATTGTTCTCTTTACACCCTCACCAAAAGAAATTTCAGCCTTGAATCCTGTATCTCTTTCGGTAATCGAGCAATCAAATTCCTCCAAAGGCATATTTACACCTGTAAAAGGAACATTGCCGAAGATAAATTCCTTTTCAGCCGCAATAGACTCTTTCATTTCAAGAATGAACTCGCGCAAGGGCTTAGCATTTGAGCTGCCGATAAGATAATGGCAGAAAGGCTTACCATTTTCACCTATCATTCTGAACGCTCTTGCCACATCATCAATGTACACGAAATCATAATTCTGTGTTCCGCTTGTAAACTGAAGCGGCTCATCATTGATTATTTTTCGGATAGTTGTATTTACAAATCTGGGGGAAAGCTCACCTGCGCCATAAGCGTTGGTAATTTTTGCCCACATAAGGTCAATCCCGATTTCAGCGGCAACACACTGGCACATTGCATGTGCAACCAATTTTCCGCTGCCATAAATATAACCCACACCGGGTTTGTTACCCTGCTTATAAACGGCGGCGATGGTTTCATGCTCCATAATAGAACCTGCACTTACAAATCTTGGACAACCCATTTCTTTTGCTGCGCGGAGACAATCAATTGTCCACTGAGCATTGTTAAGCTGCAATGCCGTATCAGCTCTTGCAGGACCGGCAGAGCCTACCCACGCAAAATGATAGAAAACATCAATATCTCTATCAGCAATAAGTTCAGGCAACTTGCCGCTTTCAGCAAGCTCATGTGCAACAAAGCGTACACCTTCAGGAATGTTATTATTACAGTCCTCTCTGTCAAGAGCAATAACCTCAATACCGTTATTTATTAAATCACGGACAAGTGCGCTGCCCACGAATCCATTTGCACCTGTTACTAATGCCTTCTTCATATTAGCCTCCAAGATACTCATTAATCTGCTTTTCCATAACCTTGTTTATATCTTCACCGCTAAGGTATGCCTTACTCCATTCAACTGTCTTTTCAATAGCATCAGTTATGTGCCAACGAGGAGACCATTTCATTACTGACTTGATTTTTGAACAGTCAAGTTTCAAGAAATTAGCCTCGTGAGGAGCATTTTCCTCTGCAACATTTTTCCATGTCGCACCTTCGCCCCAAGCTTTGCAGAAAATGTCAACCAATTCACCTGTTTCAACGCAATCACAATCATCAGGACCGATATTGTAAGAACCTGCAAGTTCTCGATTGTCATATTGTTTTGCAGCAAGGACAAGATATGTTATTACAGGCTCAAGCACGTGCTGATAAGGACGCGTTGAATAAGGATTACGAACAATAATTTCCGACTTTGCCTCCATAGCACGAATGCAGTCAGGGATAATTCTGTCCTTAGCGAAATCTCCACCGCCGATAACGTTGCCCGCACGACAGGTAGAGACCGAAATGTCCATATTACTAAAAAAGGATTTCTTGTAGGAAGATGTAACAAGCTCCGAGCAGGATTTTGAGTTTGAATAAGGGTCATAACCGTCTAATGCGTCGTTCTCGCGATAACCCCACTCCCATTCGTTGTTAAGGTAAACCTTGTCGGTTGTTACATTCACAAACGACTTAATGCTGTCACAAAGGCGCACTGCTTCACAGATATTTACCGTGCCCATAACATTTGTTTCGTATGTGTAAACAGGATTTGCATAGCTTTCACGAACAATGGGCTGTGCCGCCATGTGAATTACAATTTCAGGGCGGTACTTCTGCATTGTCTCGTTAAGCTTGTCCAAATCGCGAATGTCTCCGATTATAGAAACAATCTCATTTGCGAGCTTTGCTTCTTCAAACAAGGAAGGAGTTGTAGGCGGCTCGGTTGCATAACCGATTACCTTAGCGCCATGCATAGAGAGAACCTTACACATCCAACTGCCCTTGAAGCCTGTATGTCCCGTTACTAAGACGGTTTTGCCGTTATAAAAATCAAGAATATTCATCAGTCAGCCCATACCTTCCAGGGTGCCTCTCCCTTAGCCCACATTTTTTCAAGCTGTTCCTTTTCGCGAACAGTATCCATACACTGCCAAAAGCCCTCGTGTTTGAATGCCATAAGCTGGTTAAGCTTAGCGGCTGTTTCAAGCGGCTTCTTTTCAAGAACAGTATCATCTCCGTCAATGTAGTCAAAAAATTCAGGCTGACATACCATAAATCCGATATTGATAAGATTGCCATCACCTGCTGTTTTCTCACGGAATTCCTTGATATGACCTGTTTCGTCAATGTCAAGAACACCAAAACGCTGACCAGCATTGTATGCAGACATTGTAACCATTTTACCGTGAGATTTATGGAATTTCACAAGCTCAGTTATGTTGATATCAGAAACGCCGTCACCGTAGGTGAGCATAAAGGGCTCGTTTCCCACATAATCTCTTACACGCTTTACACGACCACCTGTCATGGTGTTGAGACCTGTATCAACAACCGTTACTTTCCACGGTTCAGAGTGATTCTGATGAACGGTCATCTCATTTTTGCCGTTTGTGAAGTCAAAGGTAATATCAGATGTATGAAGGAAATAATCAGCAAAATATTCCTTGATGACATGCTGCTTATAGCCCGCACAGATGATGAATTCATTAAATCCGTGCGCACTGTACAGCTTCATGATATGAAGCAGAATAGGCATTCCGCCTAAATCTACCATAGGTTTGGGTTTAAACTGGCTTTCTTCGCTTATGCGCGTGCCGAAGCCGCCGGCAAGAAGTAAGACTTTCATAAAACCTCATCTTTTCTTTTTAAACCAGTCATGTAATTTTCTTGGAATAAATGTTATTATGCGTCCTATACGGAAAGACAGGGATTTCTGTATATTAAGCAAATCCGTTTCTTTCACTTTCAGCTGGTTTTGAATCTTATCCAATTTAGCTTTATTGGTTTCCAATTGTATTTCAGCCTTATCCAATTTAGCTTTATTGGCTTCCAATTGTTTTTCAGTCTCATCCAATTTAACTTTATTGGCATTCTTTTCATTTTCTATTTCATTCTTAAGTCTAATTTCATTACCTACAAGTTCGTTCAAGGTATATTCTAACATGCTGTTATTAATTCGATAATCCCTAGATTGTCCTGTACGCTCACGAGGATTACCGTTTGAGGGCTCAATTAATTGTCTATAAATCAATTTTTTTGCTTCGACAATAATGAGAACCATAGACGAACTTGCTGACCAATTACAGGGGCAGGTCTCCATTAAAACCGCTCCCTCTCTCATAAATAAGGAGTTTACCGCTGCAGCTCCATGAGGGCACAACACAATATCTGCATTGTGAAAATATAAAATTTCTTCTTCTAATGTGTGCTCTTCAGGTATAAATGTAAAGAAATTGAATTTTTTTAGTATCGTATCAACTCCTAACAGTTTACGCCTTCCAATTCGTTGTGCATAGAGCATTTTGGGATACTCTTTATCGGAGTTGTCATCTATAATTTTTTTAACGATACTATCACTAAACTTGCATACTCTAGCTATTGTTTTTCTTTCGTGTATATTGATTCCGTCAATATCGAAAACATGGTTTATATGAAATACTGTTTCAACATCTTGCTTATCAATCCAAATTATTCGTTCGAGCGAAATTCCCATAAGTAACAATAGTTTTTCTAAATCGGCAACATATCGTAAAACGTACACCCCTGTAAAACCGAGTTCTTCCGCGATCAAAATTTTGTCGCATATTTCTGCAACGCAATGAAAATAATTATCCGCCCATATTCTAGTCAATACACACGCATAATCAATATTTGTAATACTATCTTTATTTAATATACATATTTCTTCAATATTATGTTGCAAGTGCAATCTTCCATTTAAACAGCTATCTAAAACTGCACCTTCATCATTATAAACATACCCCAAAAAACCAACCGGAGAACTAATATTAGAAACACCTAAATACAAATCCTCGATTTCATACGCATTAATATTATCATGGGTGGTATAAACCTGCTTAGCAATTTCTTTTGGCGACATAACTCTATGGAATTTTTTATTAAAGATGTCAATCGCTTTTGACGAAAA
>JAZUOE010000232.1:0-2470 GCA_045604505.1 Ruminiclostridium sp.
CCATGGTTCTTTGTGCACTCAAGCAAAAAACACCCTTCGATGCTGCAACCATTATGCTCTGCGCTGCGGCAGCCTGAACAAGGAGCACCCCCATATATGCTAAGTACTCCCTCAAAGTTGTTATAGCCTTCTACGGCGTCGGGCATATGTACCTCATAAAATTCTTTTATGCCCTCTAAATATTTTACTAATGTTTTAGCCGACACACAAATTACGCCATCATTATATGCCGAACAAGTGTGGCACATTAAAGAACATGGTGCAACCCTTTTAATAATCTCACTTTTTTCCATTTCAATCCTCCGCTGTATTTTCTTTATACTGATTATACTCCCAAAGAAAAAGAAAATCAAGTATGCTGCAAAGAAATATACATAACAGCCATTCATAATCCAAAACCGAATATTCATTGAAAACTTTAATTTTTTATCAAAAAAGTTTTCAGTAGAGTATTGCTTTTTTAAAATAGACAGTGTATAATATTTATTGAAAAGTACAATGATATATCAAACAAGTTTTCAACGGAGGATGTTATGGAAATTAAACGTGACCGTTATCTGAAACAGCTTATTTCTTTTATGTGGGACGGACAGGTTAAGGTTATCACAGGTATCCGCAGATGCGGAAAGTCATATCTGCTCAGTACTCTGTTCAGAAAATATCTGTCAGAACAGGGCGTGGATAATGACCACATTCTTTTCTTTGAGCTTGACCTTACAAAGGATATAAAATACCGCAATCCACTGGTACTTGCCGAATATGTCAGGAGCATTGCCGAAAACAAACAGGAGCAATTCTACCTGTTTGTTGATGAAATACAGATGTCAGACGAGGTACCTAACCCATACAATAACGACGGCAGAAAAATAACATTTTATGATGCACTTAATGATTTGCGCTCTCTTTCAAATCTGGACATCTATGTTACAGGCAGTAATTCTCGAATGCTTTCATCGGATATTCTCACAGAATTCAGAGGCAGAAGTGATGAGATACGTGTGCATCCTCTGAGCTTTGCGGAATACTATTCAGCCGTAGGCGGTGACAAATACGACGCTTTTGATGATTATTCGTTTTACGGCGGTATGCCACTTATAATTTCCCGCCCTGATGATACAGCGAAAATGAAATATCTGCAATCGCTGTTTTCTGAAGTGTATCTGAAAGATATTGTTGAACGTAAAAAAATAAAGAGAGAGGATATTTTAGGCTCAATACTTGACCTTTTATGTTCATCGGTAGGCTCACTTACGAACCCAACAAATGTTACCAATACAATAAACTCAAAGCAGAAATTAAGCGGTGAAAATTCCGTTTCACAGAATACAGTAAAAAGCTATATGGGCTATCTTGATGACGCATTCCTTTTCAGCGAATGCAAACGCTGGGATGTAAAAGGTAAAAGTTATTTTGATTATCCCAATAAATATTACTGCGAGGACATAGGACTCAGAAACGCTCGTATCGGTTTCAGACAGCAGGAAATGACTCATATTATGGAGAATATCATTTATAATGAGCTTGTTTCACGCGGCTTTGCCGTTGATGTGGGTGTTGTTTACGGCAACGGAAAAGATAGTAAAGGGCGAACTGTATCGGTAGCACGAGAGATTGATTTTGTTGTAAACTCCGGCGGAAAACGCACCTATATTCAGTCTGCCTATGCTTTACCTGATGAAGAAAAAGCGGAAACCGAAAACAAGCCTTTTCACCTGACAGGCGACTCATTCCCCAAAATAATTGTCCGTCACGATATACGCAAACGCTGGTATGACGATAACGGTATTCTGAATATCGGAGTTATTGATTTTCTGCTTGACGACAGCATTATTTAATATAACAGTCAACATCTGCTGACTTTCCGTCGCAAAAATCACATTCCGTATTGCTTTATACATTCATTTGTGCTATGATATAAGCAAGAAATCCGTCACCCCGAAAGGAGCATTTATGACCGCAGATTCCAACATCATCACCCGTGATTTTTTTGATTCCATACTGCTTGAAAGCAGATATATCGACGCTGATTTACCCAACATTTCTTTTGAGCTGTTCGGCGAAAAATTTGATACCCCCATTATGACCGCCGCACTCTCCCACCTGCATAAAATATGCGACAACGCAATGACCGAAATTGCTATCGGTGCAAAGAATGCAGGTGCTGTCCACTGGGTCGGAATGGGCGAACCCGAAGAAATGGAAAACATCTTCGCAACCGGAGCAAAAACAATCCGCATAATTAAACCCCATGCCGACAACAAGGATGTTTTATGGCGTATAGAACACGCAGTTTCTCACGGTGCATTTGCTGTTGGTATCGACATTGACCACGCTTTCGCCTGGAACGGCGGATATGACAATGTGCTTGGACTTCCCATGAAACCCAAAACCTTTGATGAAATAAAAATGTTCGTAGAGGCGGCAAAAGTACCCTTTATCATCAAGGGCGTGTTAAGCGTCAGCGACGCAC
>JAZUOE010000233.1:0-2463 GCA_045604505.1 Ruminiclostridium sp.
TCCATATTTTACCTTGAAATAAAAAATAAACTGAAAATGGTGTGAAAAATATTGATTTTTTTCTCAAAATATGATACAATTCAAACGTATAATTTTTTACGGACAAATTATATCCTCAGGAGGTTCATGTTATGATGAACGTTGCAATTGACGGCCCTGTTGGCGCAGGAAAAAGTACTATTGCAAAGGAATGTGCAAAGCGACTTGGCTATATTTATGTTGACACAGGCGCATTATATCGTGCAACAGGTCTTTTCTGCAAAAGAAACGGTATTGAAATTTCTCAGGATAATGCACAGGGAATTGAAAAAGCAATAACAAATAGCCTTAAGCTTGAAATTAAGCTTGAAAACGGCACACAGCTTGTTTTTATGAATGGTGAAAATGTTTCTGAAGAAATAAGACTTCCTGAAATAAGCATGGCAGCAAGTGCAGTTTCTGCTATCGGTTGTGTCAGAAGATTTCTTCTTGATACACAGCGTAAGGTTGCTAAAGAAAATAATGTTATAATGGACGGCAGAGATATAGGAACAGTAATACTTCCTGACGCTCAGGTGAAGATTTTTATTACCGCAAAGCCCGAAATAAGAGCTAAGCGAAGATATGATGAGCTTATTGCTAAGGGGATTGACGCAAAGTTTGATGACGTACTCAATGACCTCAATACCCGTGATTATAACGACAGCCACCGCGCTGAGGCACCTTTGAAACAAGCAGAAGGCGCTATTCTCCTTGATACATCAGAGTACGATTTTGAACAGTCTGTTCAGGCTGTAATAAACCTTATTGAAAAGGAAAACTGACGTAATGTACTTATTTATAAGAAAGCTTTTATCAATATTTTTTCATATAAAGTATAAAATCAATGTAATTAATAAGGAGAATATCCCTGATATGAAGGGTGGTTACATTATTGCCGCAAATCATCAGAGATATGTTGACCCGCCTCTCATTGCATCAATAATACGCGGGAAATTCTCCTTTATGGCAAAGGACGAGTTGTTTCATAAAAATCCATTCTTTACATTTATTATAAAAGCCTGTGGTGCATTCCCTGTTGTCAGAGGCGCAGGTGATGATGCTCCATTAAAAATGGCAGAAGAAAAGTTGGCTGAAGGCAGAATTTTTGTTATTTTCCCTGAGGGCACACGTTCAAAAGACGGTACAATCGGACGCGTAAAGTCAGGTATAGCAGTTATCGCAGGTCAATCCGGCGCTCCTGTTCTGCCTGTGTGCATACGCTACGGCGAAAAGAACAGAATTGATGTAAATATCGGTAAACTCATTCCAAACGAGGAATTAAAAACAGACCCTGAGGACAGAAAAAGTATGCGTAATGTTTGCAAACGTATTCAGGACAATTTAGTTTCTCTCCAGCAGGAAATAAACGCAAATGAGTGAGATAACAATTGCAAAGACAGCAGGTTTTTGTTTTGGTGTAACACGGGCAATAAAAATCACTTGCGAAACCGCTGAAAAACACGGAAAAGCATTCACCTACGGACCGCTTATTCACAACAATGATGTTATAAATCAGTTAAGCGAAAAAGGAATTTCAGTAACAGAAGAACTTACTTCAACTTATTCACCTCTTATCATACGCAGTCATGGGGTTGCAAAATCAGTATATGATGAGTTAACCTCAAAAGGCATTGATTTCATTGACGCAACCTGCCCTTTTGTTGAGAAAATTCACAATATCGTTGCCGAAGAATCTGAAAAAGGCGCTGATGTGTTGATCGCCGGTGACTGTAATCACCCGGAAGTAATTGGCATTCTAGGACACGCCAAAGGCAAAGCTGTTGCTGTAAATTCTGTTGATGAATTCCAAGAGTTGTTAAAATCAGCAAAATCATTTGGGCAAAATGCACTAATTTTAGTTGCTCAGACCACCTTTGATATGGTGAAATGGGCGGAATTAAAAAAAATTATAAAAAAACACTATACAAAAGTTAAAATTTTTGATACAATATGTTTGGCTACAACCAATCGGCAGTCTGAGGCTGACAAGCTTTCAAAAGTTTCAGATTTAATGGTTGTAATCGGCGGAGCGCATAGCAGTAATTCACGCAAATTGGCGGAAATCTGCTCCAAAAACACGAAAACTCTTTTTATAGAGAATGCCTCTGCATTAAATAAAGCCGATATCAAAAGCCTTTTATCATCTAAGGATGTTAAAATAGGGATAACAGCAGGAGCTTCCACCCCTGCATATATAATAAAGGAGGTTCATATTATTATGAGCGAAATCATCAAGGATGAAGCTATGGACGCTGAGTTTATGGCTGCACTCGACCAGATGGATCGAGTAAGAGTATATACAGGGAATAGGGTTAAGGCTACCGTTGTTGCTGTTAACAAAACAGAAGCTGTTGTAGATATCGGTACTAAGCATTCCGGTTACATACCCGCAGACGAGCTTTCTGCAAACCCCAATCTCACACCTGAAGACGTTGTAAAGAT
>JAZUOE010000234.1:0-10466 GCA_045604505.1 Ruminiclostridium sp.
GGTAATGTTATGGCTGACGCAATTCTTAACAGTAAGCTGAATGTTGCGGAGAAGATGAATGTTCAGCTTAATGACAAGCCAAATGTTCCTGAAACACTTCCTATGAGCGATGTGGCGCTTTCCTCAGGGCTTGGAAATATGCTTGATAATGCAGTTGAGGCCTGTGGTACACTTCCCGAAGAAGAACGCTTTATGCGTGTATATATCGGTAAGCTGAAAGGTCAGCTTTATCTTTCAGTGCAGAACTCGGCAGGTAAAGTCCGTAAGGAAAAAGGCTTGTATCTTTCTACAAAGGAAGGCGAACACGGCTATGGTCTGTTCAGAATTGACAGGGTTGCCAAGAAATACGGCGGATATGTCAATCGGCAGAACGAGGAAGGAATATTTGCTACCGAGATAATGATACCTTTAACAGGAAAAGTTGCCTGAACCACAAAAATAGGCTTTGAAATAAAAAAGTATGGTGGAGTTGCCTTCGGCGGCTCGCCGACCGTTCGTTCCGTATATTGACCGTTCGTTCCGAAATCAACACGAACGGTCTTTTTTATTGTATAATCACGAAAGAGGTGATTGTATGATAATAACGGGCAAGAATATCAAAAATTACTTTGACGGGCCACGATATATTGTGTTCCCACGAAAGCAAGTTTTCGCAACTTTTCTTTTTCACGGCTTTATATATCACCTTTCAATTCTGCTTATATACAATGTCTTTTCCTACATAGGCGTGCCGCTTTTTGCGTATGAGGTTTACCATTCTCTTGTTTTTATGGGCAGACTATGGCGGCTTATGGGCTACTCAATGAAGCTTTATTACATAGCCTTTTCTGTAATAACAATAGTCAATTTCCTTGCAGCAATCCCCGAACGAGCATTTTTGTCAGAATTTATCGGCACATATTTTTTATGAGAGGTGATGGTATGAACACAGATTTTATAAAAGAGCTTAATATCGAAATGCTAATCAAGATAAAAGAAAGCACATTTGACGGGCGAGGTTATCTCAACCTCGAACGCTATCTTACAACTGATATTGATACTATAAACTACCGCCTTGACGCACTTTCTGATTTGTTGTCCGACCGTACATTCTTCTATGCAATGCAGGAGATTATGCCGCAAATTTCAATGTTACAGGAGCTGCGACAATTCAGTGCTATGGCGAGGGATGATATTGAAAACCTATACTCTGTCCGTGATCTGAATACATATATCGAACTTGTGGAATATCTTTATACTAACCTGAACAAGTATCAGCTTAGTTCCGCAATGTTCAGCGAAATCAAGAAAGCTGTAAATGAAATTCATAGCAGCGATGAATACGAGGGAATAAAAGCAAAGCTCCCTGAAAATATGCAGCTTATAACCGAGCTTAAAAGTATAACCATAGGCGTGAATATAGACGCCGCTATGCGACCCATAGAATCGGGCATTGTTAGCCTTAATAATGAGGTTTTCGTTTCGGGAAATGTTATAGATAAACTGTTCAGACTTGATATGAGCGACAGCCCCTATGAGTGTGCCGCACCCTTGTCTGTTCCGCCTAAAATTCTCACAAAGGAAGAAAAACAGCTTTTTGAATCTACGATAAATACCGCCGTTCACAAGCTGTTGAAATCGTCGCTGAAATCGTGGAAACCTGCTGTAAAAGCATATTCCGAATCAAAAATAAACTTCCTTATGCGCTATTATGAAAACCTGCGTTTTCTTGTTGCGGCGGCGGAGTTTTTCTACACTTTAAAGGATATGAACTATCCCGTCTGCCGCCCGAAAGTTTGTACTAAGGAAGAAAAGAAATGTGTGCTGAAAGAGATTTACTATCCTGAATTTGTGTTGTATAATAATCATATGAAGGGTAATGACTTTTCTTTTGATGAAAATGGAATGATATATATTTTCGGTGGTGCAAATGGCGGCGGTAAAACCCTTTTCGCACGTTCCGTCGCAATCTGTCAGGCGCTTTTCCAGCTTGGCTTATATGTGCCTGCCCAGTATGCGGAGCTTAGTCCCTGTGATGAAATACTGCTCCATTTTCAGAAGAAAAATAACGATGTTTCCCAAAGCAGATTTATGGAAGAATGCGAAAGAATAAGTACGCTGATGAAATTTGCAGGAGAATATTCCCTTGTTATCTGCGATGAGGCACTTTCGGGAACAAACGGCACTGAGGCTGTTCCCATAGCGGAAGAGGTTTTGAAAGCTATGAGTGCAAAGGGCTGTCGTGGTATTTTCATAACCCACGTTCACGAAATCGGAGACTCAGCCGATATTATAAATGGTTTTGATTTTTGCAAATCGAAAATAGACCACTTGACTGTACTTACAGACGAAAGAACAGGAAACAGGCTTTATAAAGTGGTGAGAAATCATCCTGACGGAAAAAGCGACGCGTCGTTTATTGCCAAAAAGTACGGACTTGATTTTGATACTCTTATGAGAGGTGAGAAGAATGATTAAGGTAACAAAATGGAGCAGAAAACAGCAGAAAGAAGACTGGGCACGTTATCGTGCGGAAATAAAAAGCCGCAAATATGGTGTGTGGCAGAATATAATATACATTCTCCGTGAAATATGGAGGATTGATAAGATGATGATTATTACTTGCTTTGCATTTGCGATGGCACATTATGTTCAGCGTCTTTGCGTCACGTTTACGGATAAGTATATCGTTGAGCTTGCAACAGAGGGGCTTGGAAACACAAGACTTCTCATAATCTGTCTTGCTCTTATAATCGGCGGTATGCTTTGCCGTATGATTAGCGATACCGCAGGTAATTATCAGGGCTTTATCGGTTTCAATATACTCTATAACAATTTTGCATTAAAGGTTATGCACAAAAATATGACCACCGATTATGAAAATAACGAAAAGCCGCAGATTGGCGACAGGCTCAATAAAGCACGTGACAGCCTCGGAGTTATCGGACTTAATGCAGCTATGAATGTTCGTGGTACAATTCGGCATACTCTTGAATTTTTCACCTATTCGGCACTGCTTTTGACTCTTGATATAAGAATACTCCCTATAATCGTTCTGCCTGTGGTTGCAAATTACTATATTGAACGTCATAAGATGAACTGGGTATGGAATATGCAGAATAACTGGCAGAATTACGATCGTCAGCTGCATTATATCAGAAATGTGGGTGCCGATTTTTCCTATGCAAAGGACGTCCGCATTTTCGGTATGCAGGAATGGCTTGAAAAGGTGTTTGCACGTTCTCTCGGCGACAGAGTAAACTGGCTTAAACAGCAGGACGCTTGGGAGTTCCGCCACAATATGCTTGAAAGCATTGTCAGCTTTATCGGCAATTTCGGTGCTTACGGCTATCTTATTTATCTTGTAACAAGTGGAGGTATTGGTGCGGCTGATTTTGTGCTGTATTTCAACTCTGTTTTCAGACTTAAGGAGGCTACAACCGAATGGTGCAACAATATGTCAGGCTATCAGTGGATTTCGGGCAATATCAATAACTACCGTGAATACCTTGAAACCGAGGACTGCACTAACCGAGGCGAGGGTAAGCCTTTACCAAAGGGCGAATGTGAGATTGAGTTCAGGAATGTAACCTACACCTACGGCGGAGCGGAAAAGCCTACATTAAAAGACCTTTCCTTTACGCTCCATAAGGGAGAAAAACTTGCACTTGTGGGTCTTAACGGAGCAGGTAAAACGACTATTGTAAAGCTGATGTGCGGATTATACGACCCTACAGAGGGAGAAATTCTCTTAAACGGCGTTAATATAAAGGAATATAACCGTGAAGAATATTTCAAACTGTTTTCGGCAGTATTTCAGGACGTTTCAGTTATGGCAGTAAGCGTTGAGGAGAATGTTACAGGACAGATTTCCGAGCATACAGATAAGGAAAGGCTTACGGACTGCCTTAAAAAATCAGGAGTTTATGAAAAGATAATGTCCCTCCCAGAACAGGAGAAAACACCTCTTGTCCGTTCCGTTTATCAGACTTCAACAGACCTTTCGGGCGGCGAAAAGCAGAAACTTGCTCTTGCAAAGGCACTTTACAAGGGTGCGCCTATACTGCTTTTAGACGAACCTACTGCGGCACTCGACGCTATTGCTGAACAGCAGATGTATATGAACTATCTTGAATTTTCAAAGGCAAGGTCAAGCATTTTCATCTCTCACAGACTTGCCTCAACACGTTTCTGCGACCGTATAATTCTCATAGAAAACGGCGGAATTGCCGAGTGCGGAACTCACGCAGAGCTTATGAAGAAAAACGGTAAATATGCAGAGCTTTATACGCTCCAGAGCAGTTACTACAATGACGAGGAGGCGGCAGTATGACCTTCAAAGAAAAAATCAATGTAATAAAACGCAGTGCAAAGCTGCTTGAAAAAGCCAATAAGGGCATATTCCGCAGAGGTATGATAAACCATCTGCCCGAGGTGATTGGAACCTTTTCGGGCATATACTTAGCCTCACTTGTAATTGATGGAGTAATGGGCGGAAAGCCTGTTTCGTATCTTCTGACTGCGGCGTTGATCGTCTGCGGTATTGACCTTATTTCCTATTTTATACGGCATATCAATAACCGCCATTACGCTGTCAATGATACAGTGTACTTTAAAAATGTGGAGCGTTTTCTTTGCGAAAAAGTTATGAATATGGACTATGCAAGGGTTGAGGATATCGATACACGCAATAAGCTCGACAATGCTAAAATTTATGTTTATAACTATAATTTCGGTCTGCCGTCCCTGCTCAACTTGACATCAGGTGCTTTCAGAAATCTTTTTGAGCTGATACTTGCCTTTGTCCTTGCGGCGCCTGTTTTGTTCACTTCTTCGGGAGAAATAACCGACTTTAAAACCTTTCTGCTGTCAGGCTGGGGAGTTGCGGCAGTGCTGATAATATGCGGTATTTTGGCGTTTATTCAGTCCGCATTCCTTATACCCAAATCGGAAAAATATATGAATGATGTTCGGACCGATAAAGCGATTCATCAGGCTGAACGTATACGCGGTTTTTATCAGAATCACACAATTTACAATTACCGTAATGGTAAAAATATCCGTATATATGCTGAGCAGGAGCTGATTGAAGAAAGCTACAAAAAGGCGCAGAACACTATTACGAGCAAATGGAAAAAATCCTTCGTAAAGGTTATGCTTGTTACACGCTCTTTTGATTTGATTGAGCTTTTCATAACCATTATGCTTTACGGCTTTGCAATATTCCGTGCTGTAAGCGGAGCAATGACGGCAGGTGAGGTTGTTGCATTTGTTATGTATTTTACAAGGATTCAGTATGCTGTTCTTGGTATCAGCGACATTATAGCGAGTTTGCTTTCAAGAGCGCCTATGTGGCAGCAGCTTTTCGATTTCCTCGACATCCCTGACGAGAAATACAAGGGTACTATCCCAACCGAAAAGCGTGACGACAACGAGTACGAATTTGAATTTAAGCACGTTTATTTCAAATACCCCGACAGCGAAGATTATGTGCTGAAGGACGTAAACCTCAAATGGCGTATAGGCGAAAAAATGGCTCTTGTGGGTAAGAACGGCTGCGGAAAATCCACGCTTGTAAAACTGCTCACAAGGCTTTATGACCCTACTGAGGGAGAAATTACTCTGAACGGTATCGACATCAGAAAATACAAGTACGAGGAGTATATGGCGCTGTTTTCGGTTGTCTTTCAGGACAGCAAGCTGTTTTCTTTCAGCCTCGCAGAGAATGTTGCGGCGGATACGGAATATGACGCAGAGCTTGTCGAAAGTTGCGTTCGAAGAGCTGGTCTTTCAGAACGTCTTGACACAATGGAAAACGGCATAGAAACCTGTCTTTACAAGGATTTTGATGATAAGGGTGTAGAGATTTCGGGAGGCGAAATGCAGAAGCTGTGTCTTGCAAGAGCAATCTACAAAGGCTCACCGTTTATTGTTCTTGACGAGCCGACAGCGGCACTTGACCCAATCTCCGAACACGATATTTATACGAAATTCAACGGAATAGTCGGCACAAGAACAGCAATCTACATTTCACACCGACTGTCAAGCTGCCGTTTCTGTGATGAGATAACCGTTATGGATAACGGACGAATTGCGGAACGTGGCTCACACGATGAGCTTATCGGCAAGGGTGGAGTGTATAAGGAACTATGGACAGCTCAGGCAGAGTATTATAAGGATACGGCTGGGGAGTTGTATGCGTGAGATTAATTGCAATAATGCTATACTAAACTGATAGTTTATATTTTGTCCTCTGTTATGCAGTACTTACTCTGTATAACAGGGGATTTTGTTATTGTGGAACGCACACTTAAGTTTAATCTGGATTTCTTATATATGACCATTAACATCGCACGAAAGCTGTACAAACTCTTGGTGAGGGAAATAAGGTATGAGTAACAATTTTGAAAGGGCTAAAAAGGGAATGCGCGATATAACAGATGAAAATGAACAGGAAATCAAGCCTTATTCATTGATATGCAACAATGAGGAGCAACTCAAACAAAAATGAGAATTTTTTATCGTTGAATAGTTCTGTTTAATATTGAAATAAATATTTTTTTGTGCTATAATAAACTAAATAATTAAAAAAGGAGAATTTATATGGAAACAAAGCGTATTTCCAAGACGATAAGCGTTATAACTGCAATTTTGACAGTGCTGCTTATTTGTTGCGGAGTATTAACCTTTAATGTTTCTGCTGATACCAGCGGAGATTTTGAGTATGTGGTTTTAGAGGACGGCATTAAAATCACAAAATACGTGGGCAGTTCGGCCAATGTCACTATTCCATCCCAGATTGACGGGCAGACTGTTACCACCATAGGCGATAGTGCGTTTCACGAGTGTGAAACTATTACAAGCGTAACTATACCGAGTGGGGTTACTACTATAGAAGATCATGCTTTTTCTGTAAGCTCACTTCAAAGTATAAGTATTTCTGACAGCGTTAGTTCTATCGGAAACCAGGTTTTTGTTGGATGTGATTATTTAACAAGCATAACTGTAGACTCTTCAAACGCCGATTATAAAAGTGTTGACGGAATTCTATTCAATAAAAGTTTAAATGAAATATTGGTTTATCCTGCAGCGAAGGCAGGTATATCATATTCTATTCCTGATGGCGTAACTGTGGTGGGTGATTCTGCTTTTTATGATTGTGATAATCTTAAGAGCATAACTATTCCTGATGATGCTATAGTTATAGAAGATATGGCATTTTATCACTGTAATTCACTTGCAGACATAAATATTCCCAGCGGAGTTATTAATATAGGTAGTTATGCTTTTGATACATGTGAATCACTTTCAAGTATAACTATACCTTATGGTGTGCAGGCCATAAATCTTTCTACTTTTTACGGATGTAAGTCACTTAAAAGTATAGTTATACCGGACACTGTCGGTTTTATTGGTGAAAGAGCTTTCTCGGATTGTGATTCGCTTACAAGTATTACAATTCCTAGCAGTGTTACCGAGATACGAGGTTCGGTATTTCCAGGCTGTGATTCGCTTACTTCAATAAACGTAGATTCTTTAAATACTAGATATAAAAGTATTGATGGAGTTCTTTTCAGCTATGATTTATTAGACTTGGTAGCATATCCGGTCGGAAAAGCAGATACTTCGTATTCTATACCTGATGGAGTTATTTATATATACGATGAGGCTTTTTGGGGATGCAAAGCACTTAAAAGTATAACTATTCCCGACAGCGTTACTACAATATGCCCATGGGCATTCGCGTATTGTGAATCACTGGAAAGCGTAGTTATTCCCGGTTCTGTTAAGAATATATATAAAGGTGTTTTTAGCGGTTGCTATGCATTAAACAGCGTGACTATTTCCGATAGTGTTACTTCTATAGAATCAGCTGCCTTTTCTGGATGTAGCTCTCTTCAAAGTGTAATAATCCCTAACGGTGTTAATAGCATTGGTGATGATGCTTTTGGTGAAAATACAACTCTCTATTACCATGTTACAAACACAAACTGGACAGGAGATTTAAGATACACCTGTGTTCCATATATAAATTTAACTATTGACCTTAATTATACAGGTAAGCCTGAAAATCAGACAATAATTGCGGTTGTTACTGATAGCAAAATCAGCGCTCCTGAAACACCAACAAGAGATGGTTATTCATTTGGCGGTTGGTATACCGACAGTGGGTGTACAACAAAATGGGATTTTGCTAATACTGTAACAAATGATTTAACTTTATATGCAAAATGGAATCAGGATGCAAATTGCATCGTTACCTTTAATTCTAATGGCGGAACAGCGGTAGCAATGCAAACTGTAGCGGCAAATTCACTTGCGGCAGAGCCAAGTAGACCTACAAAAGAAGGTTATTCATTTGTATATTGGTATAAGGACGAGGATTTGACGCTTAAGTGGGATTTCGGAACAGATGTTGTTACAGAATCCGTTACTCTTTACGCAAAGTGGAGTCCTATGCCGTACAGCGTACGTCTCTTTAATACAGGCGACAGCACGGTTAAGCGTATAACAGTAGTATACGGTGAGCAGTACAGTAAGCTCCCTACTCCTACAAAAACAGGCTATGAATTTTTAGGCTGGTACACATCGACAGGAATAACCGGCGTAGAAATTACACAAGCTACAAAGGTAACCAGAGCCTATGACCACGCTTTGTATGGAAAGTGGAAACCTGTGATGTACGATATAACCTTTGATTCTCAGGGCGGCAGTTATGTACCGGGTAGAAAAGTTGCATACAATTCTGCTATAGGTAATCTTCCTGTTCCTGAAAGATATGGATATGTATTTACAGGTTGGGTTATGGCAAGTACAAGCGGTAATGTAAATGTAAACGCAAATACAGTTATTACAGGTTCGCGTTCAATATATACAATTTATGCAACATGGAAACCTGCCACATACACTTTAATTTTTGATCCATATAATGGTTATGTGTCACCTGGATTTAAAACTGTTACTTTTAATCAAAAAATCGGCACTCTTCCTAAGCCAACCTTAAGTGGTTTTAATTTTGCAGGTTGGTATACAAGAGTTAACGGTTCAGGAACTTATATAGACGCAAACACCATATATACCTATGGCAATGATAAAACAATCTATGCAAATTGGACACCTAAGCAATTTACCGTTTTCTTTAATAGTCAAGGTGGTACAAGTTGCAGCAGTAAAACTGTATCTTATGATGGTACTTACGGTAGTTTACCTAATCCTACAAAAGCAGGATATGGTTTTGTAGGTTGGTATACTGCAGTTAATGGAGGTGTTCGTGTAACCTCAGATACAATCTGCCATTTAACATCTAATCATACTCTTTATGCAAGATGGAATCTATTGGAAATTTATCCGACTGAAATAAGACTTAATAATTCTTCTACTCCTATATCGTATAATTTTTGGCCTGGAGAGAAAGTAACTCTTAATGTAAAAGTTCAACCTTCAAATGCAACAGATAAACGTATAAGATGGACTTCCAGCAACACAAACGTTGTTACTGTTTCAAATGGTGTGATGACTGCCATTGCTCCAGGTACAGCTTATGTTTATGCTACAGCAGTAAGCGGTGGTGTAGAGAATTTCTGTTATGTTAATATAATGGAAAACTCAAAACCAACACCAAGTAAACCGTCATATTCACGACCTAATATGTCACATAATGATGCAAAAAAGCTTTTAAAGGTTTTAGATGTAAAAACTCATGAAGGATTATTTAGAAAAGAAACGGAAATTTTTAAATATTTAAAGGGTGAATTAAACTGCACAGATGATATGGCAAAAGCTTATGACTTAGCTATACTTACGAAAACATATGCAATTGCGTCTACCTTAGATAAGCAAAAGGGTGAGTTGGGTAAAAAGTTATTAGACCAATGTATAGACGCAGCTTATGACGTGGCAAAAGATGTGGCTAATGATGCAGTGAAAGGAGTGTTTTTCAGAACCATAGATGGTATTGTTCCTGGTTTAGGTGTTGCCATTGAAGCTGTAGACGAGGGGATTGGCGTTATAAGCGACTGTTATGGATGGGTTGAATTAATTTGGGCTATTGAAGATATTTATGAGGCAGAATATTTGCTGTCGTTTACAATTTATATAGATGCTAGAGATAGTGGTTGGGACTCTGAACTTGCGGAAATACTGGCTATGGGTGTTAATGGTTCACTTGATGCAGAAATTGCAGAATACCTATATCAAATGTCAAAAAATAGCGGTTATAAAACCTTAAGCAAAACATCTGTCCACTGCCCTGTAAATCTTGCAGTTTATGATGTTAATGGCAATCAGGTATTACTTGTAACAGATGAAATGGTGGGCGTCACATTAACTGAATTTGGTAAATTTAGAGTAGTTCCAAATGGTGATGGTAGCTACAGTAAAATTGCTGAATTATACCAGGAAGGCTATACTATAAGAATAGTTGGTACAGGTGATGGCAAAATGGCATTTGAGTACATTGACTTTACAAGCGAAATACCTGTAATTGC
>JAZUOE010000235.1:0-7892 GCA_045604505.1 Ruminiclostridium sp.
AGGCGTACCATAAAAATGTGCCGTCCCCATGCTTTACGGGGACGGTGCTTTTTTATGGCATACACCGTAGCTATTCGAACGCACAAGGTTCAGAATCGCATCAGGCGTACCACAAAAATATAGCTCCCACGCTTAATGGGAGCGGCTTTTTACTTATTAAAGATTATTTTTCCATCATCTTTTCGACAGACACAAGTTTTGCGCTTATGCAGAAAATTTCCATTGCTGTCTGCAACTCATCACAAGTGGGGAAAGTGGGAGCAATACGGATATTGCTGTCCTTAGGGTCTTTGCCGTAGGGGTAGGTTGCACCTGCACCTGTAAGGACAACTCCCGCCTCTTTACAGAGGGAAACAATTCTCTTGGCTGTGCCGTCCATACCTGTAAAGGATACGAAATAACCGCCGTTAGGGTTGTGCCACTTGGCAATACCGCAGGGAGCAATCTCCTTCTCTAACATATCAAGAACAATCTTGAACTTAGGCGCAATAATTGCCTTGTGCTTTTCCATGTGAGCGGTAATACCGTCAAAGTCCTTGAAAAACTTTGCGTGTCTTAACTGATTAAGCTTGTCGTAACCGATAGTCTGATATGTCATCTGACCCTTTACAAACTCAATATTCTCCTTACTTGCACCCATACAAGCAAGACCGCCGCCGGGGAATGAAATCTTTGATGTAGATGTGAACATGAAAACAATATCAGGGTTACCTGCTTTTTTACATTCATCAAGAATATTAAGAACCTTATCGGGTGTATCTGTAAGGTGGTGTACGCAGTAAGCGTTGTCCCAGAAAATTCTGAAATCCTTAGCCTTAGGCTTTAAATTTGCAAATCTTTTTACAACCTCATCGGAGTAGGAAATACCTGTAGGGTTTGAGTACATAGGAACGCACCAGATACCCTTGATTTCTTCGTCCTCTGCAACATACTTTTCAACTAAATCCATGTCAGGGCCGTCATCAAGATAAGGAACGGTAATCATTTCTATACCGATGCTTTCGCAGATTGCAAAATGTCTGTCATAACCGGGAGCAGGACAGAGAAATTTTACTTTTTCATTCTTGCACCAGGGCTTATCACCGCCAAGCACACCTAAAAGCATTGCTCTTGCGATTGTGTCATACATAAGCTGTAAGCTGGAGTTACCGCCGACGATAATTTCATCATCAGCAACGCCAAGTAAGGGGCGCATAAGTGCCTTTGCCTCAGGAATACCGTCAAGCACACCATAGTTACGGCAGTCAATACCGTTTTCGGAGCTGTAATCACCGTCAAGGCAGTGGGTGAGCATTTCAATAGAAAGATTAAGCTGGTCGGGAGCGGGTTTACCGCGTGACATATCAAGCTTTAAATTTCTAGCCTTGTAGCTTTCATACTGAGCCTCAAGCTCTTTTTTCAATTCTTCCAGTTGTTCTACCGAATATTCTCTGTACATGGGGCAACCTCCAGGTTATTCTTTTATATTATTATTTCACTTTATATTATACACAATTCGTCAAAAATTGCAAGTCTGAAATTGCAAACTTGCAAAAATATTTAATAACTTTGGAGTTTTCACCAACTTAACGGCAAAAAATTCCTTTTTTCTGTTCAAATAATCAGCAAAAAACTTTTATTGATGAATGATTAATAATTAATGATGAATAATTATGGTATCGGCTATCGTCGATGGATTTAAATAAAACATTTTCTGTTTTATGCCTTTTTAAATCACATTTTTAATCCGTCCGTCGCAGACGGACACCTTAATCATTCATTATTCATCATTCATTATTCATAAAAAAGGGGCGGCAAATTGCCGCCCTATAATCATCATGCTGCCTCAGGTTCAGCGCCCTCTTCGGCTGCCCCGCCTTCTTCTGCAGGTGCCTCACCTTCTTCTGCAGGTGCCTCACCTTCTTCGGTTGCCTCACCTTCTTCTTCGGTTGCCTCACCTTCTTCGGAGTCATCACCATTTATATACTCCTCAACGGTAGATGCGTCATCAATGCTGTAGATTGCTGAAATTCTGCCGTCTTCGCCCTCGCCAACCGTCACATTAATACGGATAAAGCAATCCGTCAGCACTGTTGTCGGGAAAACAGAAACGCTTTCCACATCAAAAACATACTGAAGTACAATCATACCCTCATTGCCGTTGAAAATAATCTCGGTATCGCCGTAATTCTTCAAATCAACAGTCATGCCTGTTCCCTCTTCGTTCATAAGCGGAACTTCAATCTGAGTGTTGTTCATTGTATCAAGGCTTTCAGCAAGTACCTCGTCTATTGTAACACCGTTTGAGATAACCTCAAGTCTTAAGTTTGAAACACGGAAATTTGCTCTTTCCTGACCGAATGCCAACTCCTGAATAACCTGTGAGCGGAGAATAAAGAAATTGTCCTCATTGCTCTCTCTGAACACGCTTGTATGGAATGCGGGATAAAATTCAGGCTCACCTGACTCAAGCGCCGCCTTAAGCACCTCTTCCTCTGTAAATTCAAGAGAAATAAGGTTTTCAAGCTTTGCGTTATATGCGTCAAAGTCAACGTCAGAGCTGTAAAGCCGCTTAACAGCGTGTCTGTTACGGTCAGAATTGCTTTCATAATCTCCTACATAGACAATTTCTCTTACTCTGAATTCGTTGTATGTATAGAAACCTACTGTTCCTGCTACAATCAAAATAAGAATAACAATAATTACTCTTTTCATCTGTTTTCAAGTCCTTTTCTTCAGATAATCAAATGCAGTATAAATTAGTATCCCAAGCGGGAATATAGGGGTGATGCCTTAAATACAGCTTATATTCGGGATTTATTTTATTTATAAGCAGCGGCAGTTTTATCATATCCTCTGTGCGGTGATAGAGAGAAACAATAAGGCGGGGTTTATACTGCTTTATTGTTTCAACACTGCCTAAAATTGCCTGTTCCTCACTGCCCTCAACGTCATACTTTATTAAAGTAGCCTTTTTTCCGCCAAGCATACTGTCTACGCTTTTTGCCTCAATGGTTGTGGCTCTGCCCTTTGTTTCGGCTGAACGGTTGTCGGTAAGTGCGGAATTTCTGCCTGATTTGCTGTAGAAAGTCAGGGTTGTATCCTCGCTCCATGCGGCGGCGTTGTAATGTTCAAACAAGCCTGAGCCGATTGAATAAAGGCGGCGGCGCATTTTTGAATAATTACGTCTGTCAGGCTCCATTGCATAGATTTTTTCAAACTGCTTTTTGGTGAGATTAAGGAATTTCTCGATTGTATCGCCGTTATAAGCGCCTAAGTCAACATAAGTTTCGTTAGTGCCTATTTTCAGCAGTTCAAAAGCCTCTGTTTCAGGGGTTTCACAAGAGCGGAGTACAGAAATATCCCCTGTAATGCGGTATTTCATCAGCTTATCGAAAACGTCACGTGAAATATCGTCTGCAAAAAGAGGACGAAGTGTCATAATGTCGCTTTCATGGTCAGAAACATAGTCGCTGTCGAAAAGTCCCTCACCGATTACAGGGACATCAGGGGCTACCACCTCATACTTTTCGGCAATCTCAGCTATGCGCTCCATTACCTCAGGGAATTGTGTGCCAAAGCAGATTACCACAATAAAATCGTCGTACTGCTCCTCAATTTCTGACAGCTTTTTTACCTTGTAGCCTTTGAAATAATGGCCTCTGACAAATTCATCACTTGCCATAAATTCCGCCGGTTTTATTCCGTATTTTTCAAAAACAGCCAAAATCTTTTCCGCACCGTCACCCATGCCGTACATAACAATGGGCTTTTCGGTTTCAGCAAGGCGCACCCATACTCCTATGGTTGGCTCATAGCTGTTTTCTTCAAAATTTTCAAGCATTTTATCAATCCTTTATTTTTTTATTCAACAGTAACCGCTTTTGCAAGATTTCTCGGCTTATCTACGTCACAATCCCTTAATACAGCGGTATAATAAGCAATAAGCTGTAAAGGTACAACCGCCACAAGCGGCATAAGCAGGTCAGAAACCTTAGGAATATAAACGGGATAATCCACACTTTCCTTTTCTACCGCCATGTCTTCGGGGCAAACCATTATTACGGTTGCACCACGTGACTTGACTTCCTTTACATTGCTCTGTGTCTTTTCAAAAAGCTCTGTCTGAGTTGCCACTGCGATAACGGGCATTCCGCTTTCAATAAGGGAAATTGTACCGTGCTTTAATTCACCTGCCGCATAGCTTTCAGAATGAATGTAGGAGATTTCCTTCAGTTTAAGCGAACCTTCCATACTTAAGGCATAGTCAAGACCTCTGCCGATATAAAGAAGGCTTTCTGCGCTCATAAGCTTTGACGCTACAAACTGATATTGCTCCTGATTTTCTGTGCATATCTTAACCTTTTCGGGAATGCTCAACAGCTCTGCTGTCAGCTCACGGCATCTTTCCGCTGTAATCATGCCTCTTGCGTAGGCAATTTTAAAGGCGAAAAGGTACATAAATGCTGTCTGCACCATGTACGCCTTTGTGGAGCAAACGGAGATTTCAGGCCCCGCTAAGGTGTACATAACCATTTTTGCCTCACGGGCAATTGATGAGCCAACCACGTTTACGATTGCCAAAGTGTCAGCGCCGATTTCGTTAGCGATTTTAAGCGCAGCCTTTGTGTCGGCAGTTTCACCCGATTGTGAAATAATAATCACCAAATCATCTTTTGTCAGCAATGGGTTTCTGTAGCGGAATTCAGAGGCAATATCCACAATTACAGGGGTACGGGCAATGCTCTCAATCACGTATTTTCCCACTGTTCCTGCGTGCATAGCCGAACCACAGCCAACAATAAACACGTTCTTATACTTGCGGAGCATTTCATCTGTAAGTCCGCATTCCTCAAAATCCACAAGACCGTCCTTGATACGGGGGGAGATTGTGTTGCGGAGAGCCTGAGGCTGTTCGGAAATTTCCTTCAGCATAAAGTGTTTAAAGCCGCCCTTTTCTGCCGCCTTAATGTCCCATGTTGCGGTATTGAGTTCCTTTTGGATTTCGTTCTTATGAACGTCATAGAAAACAACCCCGTCCTTGCTGATTTCAGCAATCTCGCCCTCTTCTAAAAGATAATAGTTTCTTGTACGGTTAAGGATTGCCGTAACGTCAGAGGCGATAAACATTTCACCCTCGCCAACACCGACAATAAGGGGACTTTCCTTTCTTACTGCGTAAATCTTATCCTTGAAATCATCAAACATAATTCCTAAGGCATAAGCGCCCTCAATTTCACCTATTGTAGAAATAATAGCGTCTATGGGGTCATTTTTGTAATTGTAGTAAAGGAGCTTTGCAACCGTTTCAGTATCGGTTTCTGTTTCAAAAACAAAGCCCTTTGAAATTAAAAATTCCTTAATCTTACGATAATTTTCAATAATTCCGTTATGAACAATCGAAATTTTTCCGTTTCCTATAGGGTGGCTGTTGATGTCACTGGGCTCACCGTGTGTTGCCCACCTTGTATGGCCGATACCTAAAACAGCATTCAGCTTTCCTGCCTCGTCAAGCTTTACAGCAAGACCTTCATCTATTTTACCTTTTGCTTTTATTGTCTTTATTTTGCCTTCCTCAAATACGGCGATACCCGCACTGTCATATCCTCTGTATTCAAGCTTTTTGAGTGCCTCAACAAGAATATCGGTACAAGCATTATCACCTACGTATCCAACGATTCCGCACATATAATAAGTTTCCTTTCTCGGACACTTTGTGTCACATTTAAATATATATTTTAAAGTATATCACAAAAATACAATTTTTGCAATATTTTTTATAAAAAATAGCGTCTTACAATCATTTTTCAAACCTTTTATTTAAAATTACACGGATAATATGTTGCTTTGGTGTATTTTTCTTGACATTTACACAAAAAAATGGTATCATTGGCTTGGAATATACTCATATATTTCAAAATTTTTACATAAGGAGAGGTTATCTTGAAAAAGAAATTACTTTCACTGCTTATCGCTTTGATTTCATGCTTTGCATTCTGCTTTTCTGCAAGTGCATTTGACGCAAACGACTATGACTATGACTGGGATTCAGGCTCCGATTGGGATTCAGGTTCAAGCTGGGATTCAGACTGGGACGATGATGACGATGATTACCACTATTCAGGCTCCACTTCTTCCTCATCAGGCGGAGGCGGTGGCGGCGGTATCGGCATAGGTACTATTGTCATTATTGTTGTGGTTGTAATTATCCTTATAAACAGCAAAAAGAACGGTTCTAACAATAACGGCGGCGGCTCCCCCACAACAGGAGTGGGCGGTGGTGTTCGTCCCGCAAACGGCGGACAGGGCAGAAATGTAAATCTTCCTGACCGTACCGCTGAAATTGAGCGTATTATAAAGGCGAATGACCCTAACTTTACTGCTGACGATTTCACCGCATTCGCTAAGAATGTATATATCGACATTCAGAATGCCTGGTGTAAGCGTGACCTTACTCCTGTTCGCCCTGTAATGCACACAAATCTTTACAATACTACAGACAAACAGGTTCAGTCCAAGATTGAACAGAAGGTTATCTACCACTATGAAAGCATTGCCATAAATACCGCTTATCTCACAAGCTATGTACGTGATGAGCAGTACGAATACCTGACCCTTTACCTCAACGCACGTTTCATCGACTATCAGACAAGCGAAGAAACAGGTCAGATTATTCGCGGTGATAAGAACACCCGCTGGGATTTCCGCTATAAGATGAAGTTTATGAGAACAGTTGGTGTACTGACAAAGGACGCTAACACTGACAGCGGTAACGGTACAGGTCATAACTGTCCTAACTGCGGCGCTCCCCTTGAAATTTCAAGCTCCGGTAAGTGCCCTTACTGCGATTCCGTTGTTACAACAGGTATGTATAGCTGGGTACTCAGCGATTTCACAACTATCCGTGATGATACAAAGGACGACGGTATTCGTGTTCCTACAGCGGCTCCTTCCCCTGCTAATAACACCACTGCAGGTTCCAAAAAGGTAGACCTTGTATTCTTCCCCGCCTCTGCTAAAATGGAAACAATTAAGGTAATCAGAGAGCAGACAGGCTGCGACCTTAAGGACGCTAAGGACTTTACAGAAAGTATGCCTTGCACAATCTATGAGGGTGACCCTGCAACAGCAGAAAGAATCAGAGCTGCACTTCTTCAAATCGGTGCTGACGCACGTATAAAGGATTAATTATCAATGGGCGCAATTATAACAACACTTATTGTAATCGGCATTATCGTCCTCGCCATAGTTATCGGCGTGGCGGTAATCCGTTACAAGCTGAATAAAGTAACAAAAAAATATCTCGGTAAGAATTTAAGTCAGGTAGGTGACGCAATACGTGAGGGGCTTGAGGACGACTCACAGCCGCCCCGCACTATCTCTGTCATGACCACAATACACAGGCCGAAGTTTCAGAAGGATTTTCCCGATATGAGCTATGGTCAGATTGAGGCTATGGCAAGAAATGCCCTGACAGGCTACCTCAACGCTATTGAACAGCAGAATGAGGAAATGCTTTACGAACCTTCTTTAAACCTGACCCAACAGCTCCACGACAGGCTCAGGGATAATGCAAGTAGAGGGGTTGAGCATTTCGACAACCTTAAAATTCACCGCACAGCTTTGGCGAATTACGTAAACTCACAGGGTATTGTTGATGCAGTTTTTGAGATTTCATTTGAATGCTACCACTATTTTGACGAAAAAGAAAAGCTGAATGCACCAAATCAGTTGGCTTGTTCCGTTACACTCAATCACGGCAGAGCTTTAGCCGACGGCGCAGTTATTGAAGGGCATAATTGTCCAAACTGCGGCGCTCCCCTCACTATCAGAGGCAATGATAAATCCTGCGCCTACTGCGGCACAGGACTTAGCCTTATTGATTTGAAGGTGTGGTTGGCAGATAGCATAAA
>JAZUOE010000236.1:0-2980 GCA_045604505.1 Ruminiclostridium sp.
AGGCGATTGTCTGCACAAGCGATATAATGGCAGTAACTTTATGTGAAAAACTAACAGAATATGGTATTAAAATTCCTGACGATATAGCTGTGACAGGTTATGACGGCAGTATTTATACAATGCTGACAAGACCGCCTATTACTACAGTATGCGGCGGGGAGAAAAGTCTTGGAATGTTTTCTGTAAAATCTCTTGCAGATAAAATGTCTGTTACTTGCGATATTGACTATAATAAGCAGTACATACGAATATGCAGCAGCTGTGGTTGTCATAATGATACGATGGAAAAAGAATATCTTCTCAGATATACGGAATCAATTGTCCATAAAAAGCTTGACCGTAAAACTTTTATGTATTCCAATTATATTGCGAAAATGTCCGACTGTGAATCTGTGCCGAAATTTGCGTCTGTATTGGATAGTTTAAGATATATGCTTCCGGAGTGCAGTGCTATAAATGTATGCGTTTGTGATGATTGGCGTGTTGAACATCCGGAATGCAGAAAAAATGGATTTTCTCAAAATATGCAGCTTATTTATTCGGCAGAACAACCTGGTCAGCTTGATTTTCCTGTCAATAAACTGCTGCCATGTTTAAATCTTCCTCATGATCCGCAGTTTTGGGTTTTCAGTTCTGTTCATTATTCGGATAGAATTATCGGATATATAGCCACATTATACGACAATGCAGAAAAATTTTCCGCTGATGAGCATTACATAGGCTGGTGCGATGCAGTAGCAAATGGTCTTGATATTGTTATTAAAAAAAGCAATACCGAATATATTTGGCAAAAGCTGGAAGAAAAGAATATGACTGATATATATACCGGTCTTCTTAGCCGAAGGGGATTTATTTCAAATATTGTTGTAGGCGACACTGTAATGCTTTTTTCGTTCCCTAAAAGATATATGAATACACCGTATTTTGTCCCTATTGTATCGGCCGTATTACGTTCAGATAATGACAGTAAGGCGGCCATTTATCTAGGTGAAACTGTATTCGGTGTTTCGCTGAAAAAGTATAAATGTGATGAGTTTGCGGAAAAGTTATGTCATTCCATTGCGGAGCTTGGAATATATGTTACTGAAAGTGAAATTGATTTTGTTTTTGATGAAATATCTGATGAGAGCAATGTTGATGAATATTTAACTAAGATGTGTTCGTATCTTACTGAAAAAAGCACACCGAGAAATAGTGAGGCTTATTCTGAGATTTTTTCAAATCTTAGGAAGGAAATGAAATATTCTCCTCAGAATAACTGGAGTGTATCAGATGCTGCTGTAAGGACGGGGCTGAGCGGAAGTCATTTTCAACGACTTTACAAAAAATATTTCAATATTTCTTTTACAGAGGAGCTTATTTCTTTTCGCATAGAAAGAGCAAAATATTTGCTGAAAAACACATCAAAGCCTGTTCAGCAGATTGCGGAAGAGTGTGGTTATACAAATTCCGCTCATTTTATGAGGCAGTTTAAGGAACGTGAAAATATGAGTGCGGGGCAGTACAGAAAGGCAGAAGAAAAGTGAAGAAAATGCCGACTTGTTGCTTAGGAACTTTCAAGTCTGCATGGGTTGACAAATCTGTCTGAATAGGATATAATAAAAACGCTTGTTATACAACACGCGTTGCAGAAAAAATCAAGAAGGTGTATAAATGAATTTTAAAGCGTACAGATATATTGCAAAAATGAGAATACAGACAATGATGGCGTACCGCGTGGACACCTGGACATTTATGATAATGCAGTGCCTTATGATGGTTGCGGTAGCTTTTTTCTGGCGTGCTGTTTACGGAGATACAGAGGTATCCCACGGTGTTACAGGCGATATGATGATAACCTACACGGTAATTTCAATGCTGATGAATTCGCTCTATTATATGGGCGTTGAGGATAAAATTTCAGATGCTGTAAAATCGGGAAGTATTGCAACAGATATGATAAAACCTATAAACCTGTTCTCTATGTACTTTGCAGAGGACATCGGAAATATTATTTTCAATTTTATTTTCAGCACTGTTCCCATGTTTGTTGTGGCATTAGTGATTTTCGGATTGCCTGTTCCTGCGTCGGGAGTACATTTTCTTTTGTTTTTTGCAAGCTTTATGCTTGGTTACGGAATAAACTGGCTGTTTTCGGCGGTGTTTGCTATGCTGTCATTTACTGCAATAGATTTAGGACCAGTATTTTCTATAAAATATCACTTTGTAAATATGCTTTCGGGGGCAATGATACCGCTGTGGTTTTTTCCCGAGTGGCTCAGAAGCGCAATGTACTGCCTGCCCTTTGTGTATATGTATCAGGAGCCGCTGAGCATATATATCGGAAAATATACGGTTGATGAATGTATTATTAAGCTTGGTATTCAGACAGCGTGGCTAATCGGACTTGCGGTAATTTTCGTGTTTGCGCAGAAGCGTGCTACAAGTCGTGTAATGGTGCAGGGAGGCTGATATGATGAAAAAATTAAAGCATTATCTGTCCGTTGCGGCTCTTTCATTCAGGCTGTCGTTTCAGACCTGTATGGAATATCCTGCGGCTTTCATCGGCTGGCTCATATCAAATCCCATACAGTTTCTTGTAGGATTCTCCACAATAAAATTTGTTGTTGAGGAGTTCGATACCCTCGCCGACTGGAACTTCAAGGAGCTTGCGTTTCTTTACGGAATGTCGGTTCTGACTCACGGTTTATCCGTAATTTTCTTTACGAAAACCTGGTTTATGGGTTGGGAGATTATTCACGGTGAACTTGACCGAATGAGATTACGTCCTATGAACACATTATTCCAGTATCTTGCGGCAGACCTTAATTTCTACGGAATTACCGACCTTATTCCGGGTATAATCCTGTTTGTTTACGGCTGTATTTCGGTTGATTTTCAGTGGACGTTTTCAAATACAGTTTGTATGATTTGCGCGATAATCGGCGGAACACTTCTGCGCGGTGCGATTTATCTTTCCTTCGGCTCAACTACCTTCTGG
>JAZUOE010000237.1:0-3855 GCA_045604505.1 Ruminiclostridium sp.
GAATTTCAGCCTCTGCGCCTTCTTCAGAATCCTTAGAGGGCTGATATGTCATAGGAATTGTAACACTGGACATGTATGTTGCTCTGTCAAGGTCATAAATAAAGTCAATAAACTTAAGGTAGTCAGCGTACTTACCCTTTACGTCAAAAGATACAGATGTTACACCGACAGTCTGACTTGTTTTATTTGCAACAGCAGCGTGGCAAAGAGCCTCTTTGTGAGCTTTCTGCATAGTTTCTGTGTACTTGCTGACTTCAACTTCTGTTCCGTTCTCATCAGTAATTGTAACCTTGTTGATGCTGTCAGCAACAACGGTATAAACCTTGCCGCCGTCCTCGAACTGACCGGATAAGAGAGCATTTTCATCAGTGCCACGTGCGTTCTGAGAATAAGTCTTAAGGTCATAAACAACAGGTTCTTCCTTGAAAACCTCAAGATCAAGGTTATTTGTAGAAAGGCTTGTTGCATCGATACCTAATGTAGTAAGGTTGCTTGTTTTAAGATGTGCAAGAATAATTTCTACTGCCTCATAAGTTGTGAGGTCAGGGTAGAATTTACCTTCCAGCTTTTCTGCACTTTCCTTAGCTGTTTTGATTTCATCATCAATTGTTGCCTCACGTGCAAGTTCTGCTGTGAGTGCCTCTTCTTCAGACTGAAGGCTCTCAAGTTTTTTATTTGCCTTATCAATTCCTTCCTTTGCAGGTACAATAAAGAAGAAAATACCTGCTGCGACAATTGCGCCAACTACAAGGACAATTATAAATGCTTTTTCAATTTTACTTAAGTTCAACGTCGTTACCTCCCTTAATTCTCATTGTAAGACCGAAGTTATAATAAACAGGAAGTTCTTCATCAGGGCCAATTGCGTTTGCAACATCGTCATCTAATTCTATTTCTTCGCCCTCAAAGCCTGTAAATACAATTGCTTCAAAGTAATCCTGTTCAATAAGATTTCTTACATATTTTGTAGGAACATCCTGGCTTGTAGTCTGAACCTTAACGGATACGTTATAACCGGAAATGTTAATATCTTCGATAACGTTTGTTTCTTCTAGACCCTCAAGAGCCTCTACAAGCTTTGTTCTTACGTCTGTTGTACCTCTGGGGAGATATTCAAAGAGTACGTTTGCAGACTGAAGGTTTGATTCGTAAAGATTTACATTATCAAAAACTTCAATCTTCTGCTTAAGAACTGCACGTCTAGCATCGATTTCAGGGCTGTGGATTCTTGCGTCGATTTTATCTGCCTCATCCATAATGCCGTCTGCGTAAACGTTCATTGCAACTGTTACACCACCCACAACTGCAGCAGCGCCAAGTGCAATACCTACAACTGCAAGGAAGAACTTGCTGGAGCCCTTCTTTTCCTTAACTGCAGAAGAGTCAAGAAGGTTAACGTGGTCAAGGTCCTTTCTGATTTTGAAGAAAGCACCAACTGCGTTTGCGTATTCTGAGAAGTCAAAATCACAGAAGGAAACGATGTTGTTAGGAATGCTAAGGATATGTGCGGGTACGTTGAAGGAAGATACTGCATTTGAAAGAGAAATGAAGTCCTTAACCTGACCGTAGAACATGATTTCCTTAAGAGGTTTCATATCCTTACGCTGTGAAATAAACTGTACTGTTTTGAATACTTCGTTGTAAACTGCCTGGTTTACGTAATCATCATCATTACCGTAATCGTATGGGTCGATTCTCTGATAACGGTTAAGTGTTACCTGACCGTCTTCGTAAATGTTGATGTTTACGAAGTCGTTATCAACCTGTACAAGCATGAGGGGCATTGCAGCTTCCATCTTAGGTGTGTTGAGAACAAGACGGGAGATACAGTTGTTAGAAATGTTGATCTGCTTTAAATTAAGACCTAACTGTGTGAAAAGTCTGATGTAGCCGTCAACCATTCTCTGAGGACACGCTGTAGCAAGAATACGGAGCATAGGTGTTCCGTTTTCGTCAGTTGTTTCACCGATAACAGAATATGAAATATTGTATTCCTTTGTGATACCCATTGTATTGAGAATCATAGCCTCAATAGCAGCAGAGTTAGAAATCTTCTTCGGCTTTGGAACAACTAAGTCCTTGTAAAGGATAGAACCGGAGTTGATACAAACGATTGCCTCTTTCTCCTTGATGTTCTTTGTAGCGATAATATCGGTAATTTCACCCGCAACCATCGGGATATCAGTGATGTAACCGTTACTTACACTGCCGATTGTCAAATCTCTTGTTTCAACTTCGAGAACACGGATTTTATTACCGCTTAATGTTCCGCGTACAAGCTTCACCTGCTTGTCGGTAATATCAATAGATAACATTTATGTAACCATTCCTTTCCTATTTAAAGAGTCGGGACTTATATCCTCATCTCTCTTATTCGTAATTTGCGGCAATTTCTTAGCTGTTGCCGAGATTTCCCATACCACCGTAGAGAATCGGGAAGATACCTGCTAAGATGAAACCGATCATAAGACCCATGAAGATAATCATTAATGGTTCCAACAGAGATACCAGTTTACCGATAGCTGTATCAGCTTCGTCTTCGTAGTAGTCAGCAGACTTTGAAAGAATGTCGTCAAGCGCACCGGATTCTTCACCAACCATGATGATAGAAGTGAAGATGCCGGGGAAGATACCTGTCTTTGCAACTGCAACAGAGAGAGCCTCGCCGTGCTTAACGTCTTCTACAACCTGTTCGTGGAATGTTTTCTGAATATACTGGTTATTGAGTGTGTCAACGGACTTTTCAATACAGTCAACCATCTGTAAGCCTGATGCGAAAAGGTTAGCCATTGTTCTTGCGAAACGTGAAGTATAGATTGTACAAAGAAGTACGCCTATCTTCGGAACCTTTGTTATCAGCTGGTCAAACTTGAAACGTACTACAGGGTTCTTAAGGAGAACGCTGATAACGAATGCAAGAATACCTGCTACAAGGATAATTACCCACCAGTAGCCAATCATAAAGTCACTCATATCAAACATGAAAGCTGAGAGCGGCGGCAAATCGTCACCTGCTAAGTCACGGAACATCGGCATGATAAAGATAAACAGACCGAAGAATACGCCGACTAACAGTACCGCAAGTACCATAGGATAAGTCATAGCACTCTTGATTTTGTTGTTTGTTTTGTTTTCACTTGCATAGTGGTCAGCAACACGGTTCATAATAGAGTCCAAGTTACCGGACGCCTCACCTGCAGCAACCATGCTGACAAACAGGTTGGGGAATACGCCGGGCTTTGCCTGTATTGCCTCCGAGAAGGAACGTCCCTTTTGAACGTCTTCGTAAATTTCCTGAAGAACTGCCTTAGCTTTCTTATTTTCCTCCTGTGAATAAAGGATATGTAAGCTCTTTACAAGGCTGATACCTGCAGTAAGCATTGATGCTAACTGTCTGCACAAGAATGCCAAGTCTGCAGTTTTGAATTTGTACTTTGCGTCCTGCTGCTTTTCTTGAATTTCGGTATACTGAGTACAGAAAAGACTCTTTTCCTTAAGCTTTGCAACTAAGTCAAGATAGTCCTCTGCGTACTCTTTACCTTTTACTTTTGTACCATTAGCATCAGTAGCACCGTATGAGAATTATGCCATGTACACCCTCCGTTCATTTTATTTGTACGCCTATGTATGTAATTATATTATATCATAGGAAATCTTATATAACAATAGTGTGTTCTTACAAAAATGTGACTTTTATTTTGTGAAAAAAGTATTATTTATGGCAGAAAAGTTACACTTTTGTTACCTTTTTGCACATATTTTTACTTCTTACGCCCCTATGTAAACGTATACGAAAGACGATTACAGATTAATTTACTTAAATTAAGTTTACGACTTGTGCAAGTTTACCTAAAT
>JAZUOE010000238.1:0-3678 GCA_045604505.1 Ruminiclostridium sp.
CGCTTGGCCTCCGACTTAGAGCAGAAGAAGAAAACAGAAGAAAGAGTAATTGCTACCGTTATAACTACAGATGACGATGGACAGGAAAGATTCAGCGATATTGTATCAAACGCAGAGCAGTATAAGGTTCCGCCAAGCGAACTTCTCAACGATGTAGTACATGAGCGTTCTGACGAAGATATAAATGCAGAAATCGAAGATAATGCAGAAACATTAGTAGAGGCTTTGGATAGTTTTGGTGTAAAGGTGGAGTTTCTTGGCGCAACAAGAGGTCCTTCGGTAACACGATATGAGTTACTTCCTGCGTCAGGCGTTAAAATTTCAAAAATTACAAATCTTGCAGATGATATTGCGCTTAATCTTGGTGCTGATGGCGTTCGTATAGAGCCTGTACCAAATAAAAAAGCGGTAGGTATCGAAGTTGCAAATAAAAAAGTTGATTCTGTTCCATTCAGAGAAATGGTTGAAAGTCAGGAATTTAAGGATACCACAAGTAAATTAGGCTCAGTTCTCGGTAAGAGTATTTCAGGCGAGGTGGTAATTGCCGATATTGCAAAAATGCCTCATGTTCTTATTGCAGGTACAACAGGTTCAGGTAAATCTGTATGTGTAAATTCAATAATTATGAGTATTTTGTTCAGGTCTACACCTGATGAAGTTCGCTTACTTATGATTGACCCTAAGGCTGTTGAATTTATGATTTACAACGGTATTCCTCACCTTCTTATACCTGTTGTTACAGACCCCAAAAAAGCGTCCGGCGCTCTTGCGTGGGCGGTTACAGAAATGCTTAATCGCTACAAGCTGTTTTCAGATAATAATGTAAGAGATTTAGCAAGTTATAATAAATTGGCAAAAACTCGTGATGATATTCAACCTATGCCGCAGATTGTCATTTTTATTGACGAACTTGCTGACCTTATGATGGCATCACCCGGTGAGGTTGAGGACAGTATTTGTCGTCTTGCGCAAATGGCACGTGCAGCAGGTATGCATCTTGTAATTGCTACACAGCGTCCTTCTGTAAACGTAGTAACAGGTGTAATTAAAGCTAATATCCCTAGCCGTATTGCATTAAAGGTTGCGTCACAGGTTGACAGCCGTACAATTATAGACAGCGCAGGTGCTGAAAAGCTGCTTGGTAAAGGTGATATGCTTTATTTCCCTGTAGGAATGGCAAAGCCAATGCGTGTACAGGGCTGTTGGGTATCTGATAAGGAAGTAGAAAGAGTAGTTGATTTTATAAAGAACTCCTTTGTGCTTGATTATGATGAGTCTGTTATTGCAGAAATTGAAAAACAAGCTGAATTAGCTGCTCAAAAAGCATCTAGCGGTAAAGGTAATGAAGAAAGCAGCGGTGATATTGATGTTAATGACGAAAAGCTTGATGAGGCTATTGAGGCTGTAATTGAGGCGGGACAAGCAAGTACATCATATCTGCAGAGAAAGCTAAAATTAGGCTATGGCAGGGCTGCACGTCTTATTGATACTATGGAAGAACTCGGTGTTGTAGGACCTTATGAGGGAAGTAAACCTCGTCAGGTTATTATGACAAAACAAGATTGGTATGAACGTAAAATGAATAAGGATAATTGATATGAGCAGAACAATACCTGTTGAATTCACCAATATGTGCATGGTTTATGATGGTGATAAAGTGCTTGTGCAGGATAAGATAAGCAAAAGCTGGGGCGGACTTATGTTTCCCGGCGGTCATGTGGAGCCAAACGAGGATTTTACTGATGCAGTAATACGTGAAGTATATGAGGAAACAGGACTTACAATTTCCTGTCCTCAGCTTTGCGGTATTAAGGATTGGTATAATGACGACGGCTCAAGATATGTTGTTTTACTTTATAAAACCGACAAATTTTCAGGCACACTAAAATCATCTGATGAAGGGGAAGTGCACTGGATTACCATTGATGAATTTAAATCCGGAAATCATGCAGAGGGTATGGATAAAATGCTTGAAATTTTTCTTAATGATGATTTAAGTGAAATGTGTTACCATAAAGAAAACGACAAATGGGTTACTGTGCTTAAATAAAGGGGATTATTATGAAACATTGCGGAACACAAACAATTGAAACAGATAGGCTTATTTTACGTCCTTTTGTTTTATCGGATTACCTGCCGATGTATAATAACTGGGCATCTGATGATAATGTTTCAAAATACCTTACTTGGCCGACACATTCTGACCCTGACGTTTCACGCGGTGTAGTTGAGAGTTGGGTAAATTCTTATAAACAAGATAATTATTATCAATGGGCAATTGCTTTCAAAAATGAATCAGATAATCCATTCGGTTCAATTTCAGTAGTTTTTATTGATGAAAATACGTTGACATTTGAAATTGGTTATTGTATTGGTAAAAAACATTGGAGAAAGGGAATTACAAGTGAATCCCTTGCCGCTGTTATTGACTATTTATTTACTAATACAGATGTTAACCGAATTGAGGCAATTCATGATGTCAATAATCCTAATTCGGGTAGGGTCATGAAAAAATGTGGTATGATTTTTGAAGGAACTCACAGACAAGGCTCAAGAAACAACACAGGTTTATGTGATGTAAATTACTACTCCATTCTCAGAAGTGAATGGAAAGATAAAAGGATTGATTAATATGCCGTTTTTACCGATTTCAAAAAAAGAACTCAAAGAAAAGGGAATAGAACAGCTTGATTTTATATGTGTAACGGGTGACGCTTATGTTGACCACCCGTCTTTTGGTATTGCGATTATTTCTCGTCTGCTTGAAAGTTTTGGTTGTACGGTAGGTATGATTGCTCAGCCTGTTTCAGATGATGATTTTATGAAACTTGGTAAACCCAAATATTCATTTATGGTTACAGGCGGAAACATTGATAGCATGGTTTCTAATTATACTGTTGCAGGTAAAAAACGTTTTGATGACGCATACAGTCCGGGTGGAAAGGGTGGAAAACGTCCTGACAGAGCGGTAACTGTATATTGCCAAACTTTAAAAAGACTTTTTCCTGATACTGAAATTGCTATAGGCGGACTAGAAGCATCACTCAGACGTTTCGCTCATTATGATTATTGGGCAGACAAGGTTTTGCCGTCTATTCTTATTGACAGTGGTGCTGATTTACTCATGTATGGTATGGGCGAAGTTACAATAACTGAAATTTATAACCGATTTAAAGGCGGGGATAAGCTTAAGGATATGCACGATATACGTGGTACCTGTTATCTTACTGAACCTGTGAACACTCCTATCGGTGCTGTTCAGTGTGATAGTTTTGAAGTTGTACGTGATAACAAAAAGGCTTATGCTAAATCGTGCCGTAAGCAATATGATGAGCAAGATGAAATTTACGGACGTACAATTGTTCAGCGTCACGGAAATATGATGCTTGTACAGAATCCGCCTCAGCGCAGCCTTACTCAATCAGAGTTTGACCGTGCTTATGAATTACCTTATATGAAAGCATATCACCCTGTTTATGAAAGTCAGGGTGGCGTTCCTTCGATTGAAGAGGTTGAGTTTTCTATAATTCATAATCGCGGTTGTTTCGGGTACTGCAATTTCTGTTCAATTGCACTTCATCAAGGCAGACGTATTCAGACAAGAAGTGAACAATCAGTTATTGAAGAGGCAAAAGAACTTGCATCAAAGCCTAATTTTAAGGGATATATTCATGATGT
>JAZUOE010000239.1:0-2142 GCA_045604505.1 Ruminiclostridium sp.
GATTATGAAAGTGATGAAGATATACCAATTGCAAAGGAAAAAGTAAAAGAAGTAGAGGTCAGTGAAAATAAACGCAGTAAAATGCATTTAATAGCTGCAATTGCTTTTCTTATTTCAGCAATATTCTTTCTTATCTCAGGAGTAATAGAATTAAGCATTATACATACTATTCTTTGCTTAATAAACTGCTTATTATCAGGAATAAACTTTTATCTTTATTTTAAACGTAAAACATAATAACTAAAAACACTGCAGAATCACAAATTGTTCTGCAGTGTTTTTGATTATGAACATTTACTTTCTTTTCTGCGCCAGTAATGGCGAATAATACGCTCTGAATTGCTCAAAAGTACCATTATCAAGAGCGTCACGGATTTTCTCCATAAGAGTGTTATAAAAATAAAGATTATGCTGTACAGCAAGACGTCCTGCAAGACTCTCACCGCACTTGAAAAGATGTCTGATATAAGAGCGAGAGAAATTACGACAGGTTGGACAATCGCACTCTTCATCAATAGGCTTATCATCAAGGGTATAGCGTTCATTTGTAACATGTGTAATACCCTGCCATGTGAAAATAGTAGCATGACGTGCGTTACGGCTTGGCATAACGCAATCAAACATATCTATTCCTCTAGCAACGCCCTCAATAATATTACTAGGTGTGCCAACTCCCATAAGGTAGCGTGGTTTATTTACAGGTGCATACGGCAATACAACATCAAGAATATGGTACATAACCTCTGCAGGTTCACCAACCGCAAGTCCGCCAACTGCATAACCATCAAGGTCAAGCTGGGCAATATCCTGCATGTGCTTTATGCGAAGGTCATCAAAGGTTGCACCTTGATTAATACCAAAAAGCATTTGCTTAGGGTTGATTGTTTCGGGAAGAGAATTAAGCCTGTCCATTTCAGCCTTACAGCGATGCAACCAACGTGTTGTTCGTTCTACAGACTGTTTTGCATAGTCATATTTTGCGGGATTTTCAACACATTCATCAAAAGCCATTGCAATTGTAGAGGCTAGGTGAGATTGAATCTGCATACTTTCTTCAGGACCCATAAAAATCTTTTTACCATCAATATGTGAGCTGAAATATACGCCCTCTTCTTTGATTTTGCGCAGCTTTGCAAGTGAAAAAACCTGAAATCCACCACTGTCAGTAAGAATCGGCTTATCCCAATTCATAAATTTATGAAGTCCGCCCATTTTATAAATAACATCATCACCGGGACGAACATGCAAGTGATAGGTATTGCAAAGCTCAACCTGACATTTCAGTTCCTTTAAATCAAGAGAAGAAATACCGCCTTTTATTGCAGCAGATGTGCCCACATTCATAAAAAACGGGGTCTGAATTACACCATGTGGAGTGTGAAATTCACCACGTCTAGCTAACCCTTCTTGTTTCAATAATTTATACATTTTCAATAATCCTTTCATCTTGTTCTGTTTTATGAACATCGTATTGTTCTTTTATTTTTTTAGAATATGTATTTTTACTACAAATCACAACTATCACAATCACCAAAATATCAACTAATACCATTATCCAAACTGATGAAAATTTATAAAGCAGATATGAGAATATAATTGCATGAAAAAGTAATGCTGCAAAGCAAAATCCCATTGAAATTCGGTAACATAATATTCTGCCGGAGCTTTTAGGACTATGCAATATTCGTGTAAAAACTGTCTGTATTATTGTTATTACAGCCATGTATACAGGAACATAAACTTGAATAAGAATAAGGGCACTATTCCAAAGACGGCCTATAAAATGTGCAACCAAACCGAAAATAATCCCAAAACCCTCAACATTATCCACTACACCATCTCGTGCATCATCTAGCCATAATCCGATTTTATCAAGCAAACTAGCTGTACGATTTCTTGTATTATATGAATAAAACGCAAACGCTAGAAAAACCATAGCAATTATCATAAAAAGCAGGAAATTAGTGTTAGCGGGACGCTTAGCCCAAGTTCTGAATTTTTTCATAACCCACCTTAAACAATCATCATTGAATCTCCGAATGAGAAGAACCTGTATTTTTCATCTATAGCTGTCTGATAAGCAGCAAGAGTTTTTTCTTTGCCTAAAAAAGCGCTAACAAGCATTATAAGGGTACTTTCAGG
>JAZUOE010000240.1:0-25139 GCA_045604505.1 Ruminiclostridium sp.
CCCATTCCGAACACAGTAGTTAAGCTCACTTGCGTCGACAATACTTAGCTGGTAACGTCGCGGCAAGATAGATAGACGCCGACACTATGCACCTTTAGCTCAGTTGGTAGAGCAACTGACTCTTAATCAGTGGGTCCCGGGTTCGAGTCCCTGAAGGTGTACCAATATACTAAAAAGAATAGGCTAGTCCTATTCTTTTTATGTATTACGGCTCGTTGGTCAAGCGGTTAAGACTCCGGCCTCTCACGCCGGCGACGGGGGTTCGATTCCCCCACGAGTCACCAACCGTTTTTCATAACAAGCGCCAATAGCTCAGTTGGTTAGAGCAACCGGCTCATAACCGGTCGGTCCGGGGTTCGAGTCCCTGTTGGCGCACCAAAATTGAATAGGGGTGTGGTTCAATGGTAGAATAGGGGTCTCCAAAACCTTTGACGTGGGTTCGATTCCTACCACCCCTGCCAATCAAGACTTCGGTGCAATAGTGCCGGAGTTTTTGTTTTATAGAGAAAAGAGGAAATATGATTATTGCTGACCTTATAAAAATGTGCAGTTTTGAACAGGTGAATAAAAAAATACTACTTCATTACGGTGATAAGGATAACTGCAAATTTCAACAGCTGTTCTATGAATTGAAACGCAAGGCCCAGTTGCCAATAAAGGAAGAAAACCTTGCAATAATAATAAAAGCTTTTCAAGAAACAGAAGACGATAGTATACATATCAATACTTTTGACGAAGATGACGCTACGTTATATTTTGATGTCAGCGGTTTTGTTGAGGGAGAGGAAATGCTTTATTCCATTGCCTCATCACATTATGAAGATTTTTTAGCATTCACTATTCATAAAGAAACAACGGAGAAATTTTCTCCTGAAACCATACTTGCTCACGCATTGTACGAAATAACAGCTTACGGATTTGAAAAAGACAATTAAAATTTATATAATTTTTAAAAAATCCCCCTACGTAACCTATTGCTTATAACCCCACGTAATGATATATATTAGGGTTAAAGGAGGTTGAAACTATGTCAAAATACACAACAGGAGAAATGGCAAAGCTTTGCGAAATAACTGTTCGTACGGTTCAGTATTATGATACACGAGGCATACTTGTTCCAAGCGAACTTAGCGAAGGTGGCAGACGATTGTATTCCGACGAGGACTTAAAAAAATTAAAAATCATTTGCTTTCTTCGAGGACTTGATTTTTCCATTGATAATATTGCTACGCTATTTAAAGAAGAAAATCCCGATAAGGTCATCACCCTTCTTATTGAACAGCAGGAGCAAACACTATCGCAGGAAATAAAGGAACGCCAGGAAAAATTAACCACCATAACTGAAATGAAAACAGAGCTAAAAAGCATTCAAAATATTACTGTTGAATCTATTGGTGACATAGTAAAGATTATGGAAAACAGAAAAAAACTAAAGAAAATGCGAATGATTATGTTGGCAATAGGCATTCCGTTGGAAATTATGGAGGTTGTAACCTTTGCAATTGGTATAGCGCAGGGGTTCTGGCTCCCTTTTGTAATTGCAATTGCAATTCTTATAGTATTTGGGGTATGGATTTCAAAATATTATTATGATAACATTGCCTATATCTGCCCCGAATGTCACGGTGTTTTCAGAACATCATTCCGCGATGTATTTTTTGCAGTTCATACACCCAATACAAGAAGATTAACCTGTTCCCATTGCGGTAAGAAGAGTTTCTGCGTTGAAACTTATAATGAGGAGGTAAAAGATAATGCTTAAAAAAATTAGAAAACCCCTTATTTTTGCGCTAGTGTTGTTGCCTATAGCCTTAATTGGCGGATTTTTTACAAGCGTTTATTTAGAGGAAACCTATGACCCTGTAACACTTTCCGAAATGCTGACTCAGATGGGTATTGCGGATATAAATATTCTGCATATTGTTACTGCAATTCAGACGGCAGGACAGATATTGTTAATGGGATTTTTTGGTTATATTCTTGCTGAGAAAACCGGACTTCTGAAAAGCTTTAAAATCAGCAAGTCAGGAATTATTCCTACAGTTATATTGACAATTGTTGGCGGAATTATTTTTATCGGTTTGGAATACGGTGTTTTTAGTAACCTCATTCCTGAAGTTGCCACAACATATGAGCAAAAGCCCACAATTGCCTATATGATTTCCTGCCTGACATACGGTGGTGTTCTCGAAGAAATTATGATGAGATGGTTTCTGATGTCGCTTTTGGCATTCATAGTATGGAAGTTATTTTTCAAGAAATCAGAGCAGGTACCGAATGGTGTATTAATAGGTGTAAATATAGTGGTTGCACTTTTATTTGCGGCGGGACATCTTCCCACAACAGCTACGACGATGGGAATTACACCTCTTATATTGGTGCGTTGCTTTACACTTAACAGCCTTGCAGGACTCATCTGCGGCCATCTTTATATAAAGCATGGCATACAGTACGCAATGCTCTCCCATGCAGGATTTCATATTCTTTGGAAAATTTTTTGGATATTATTTATATAAAAATTACGGCTGTTATTAAATAACAGCCAAAATTTTTTGTAACGTTTCTTCATTACCGTTGTCTAACGTATAGAAAGGAAGTGATGACAGTGCAGAAAAAAGAGCCGATAACCGAAGAAGTGCTATGCGGAGAATACAAATCTGTGTTCCGCTATGTAATGACGCTTTGCCGTAACGAAACAGAGGCAGAGGATATTACGCAAGAGGCATTTCTTAGGGCAATCCGCCACAAGGATAAATTCTCAATGGAGAGCAGCCTCTACACTTGGTTGTGTACTATTGCGAAAAACGTGTGGCTGAATAAATGCAAGGCGTCGAAAAAGGAAGTCCCCGCAGAGCTGTATGAGGATAACCGTGAAAGCGGCGACACCCCTTTAGAGCAGCTTGTAGCGGAAAAGGACACTGCTTTTTATATACATAAAGCGCTGCATAGTCTGAACGAACCTTACAAAGAGGTATTTTCTCTGAGAATATTTGGTGAGCTGCACTTCGGAGAAATTGCCGGGCTTTTTGACAAAACAGAAAGTTGGGCAAGAGTAACATTTTATCGTGCCAAAAACATGATAATTGAAAAGTTAAGAAAGGACGGATTGATGTAATGGAGAAAATTGAGTGCGCTGTTGTACAGGACTTATTACCGCTGTATAATGATGAGGTTGTCAGTGAAAGAACGGCAGAAATTGTAGGTGAACATCTTAAGGAATGCGAAAATTGTTCGGCCGAGCTTGAAAAAATAAAGACGCCCATTTCTTCTGAGGAAGAAAAAATAGACACAAAAGAAAAATTCCGCCGATTTATGAAAAAGCACAGGATAAAACAGTTTGCTATAGGCACTTTGGCAGTAGCAGCGGCTGTTCTAGCATTCGCTTTCATGCTGACGATACCTGTTGCGAAGATTCCTGCAAAGGATATTGAGGTTGTCAAAGCATTTCGATACGAAAATAAACAAGGAGAGAAGAAATTTTTCATACTTTATAAATATCCGGAATATAATTCTTCGGTTGGTGTATCAACAACCTATCCTGAATTTATAACTGGAACAGGTACCGATAGAATTTTAGAGTTGCATCATACAGTGCCTATCATACCAGGTTTTAAGACGGGCGTTCGTGAAGAAGTAATTACTCCCGATGCAGAGGGCATTTATGGCGACATTACAGCGGTAAAGTTTGGTGGAGAGGTAATATGGACAGAGGAAGAAAACGCTGACGACCCTGTGCCTGAGTATGTCTATTATTATGATGAGATTATGTGGTCAGGCAGTTGGACATGGATAATAGATTTTGATTTAAACATTATCGGCGGTTCTAAGGGTAATTGTGAGCCCCAATATTGGACGATTGATGGCGCAAAACGTGAATATAAAGAATAAAACTGTGGCGGTAACATTAGTTACCGCCATTAATTTTTTACTTTCTAGCGGAAACTAATTTATATAATTTTTACAACAATTTACTCATTTAAACTGTAGAAATTTAGCGTAATTGAAAGAGGCTTTACTATTGACTTTTAGGCTAAATTTTGGTATAATATACCCTGCAATATTATTTTAGCAAAAGGCAAAAACAAGGAGGTAATCAGAATGAAAATCAGTTTTTCCACATTAGCTTGTCCTGATTTTTCATGGTCTGATATCTACTCAATGGCGAAGGACTTAGGTTTTAACGGCATTGAAGTAAGAGGTATCGGTGAAGAAACAAACGTAGTAAAGGCAAAGCCTTTCACAGCAGAAAAAGTAGACGCAACTGCAGCAAAGCTACAGCAGTTAGGTATTGAAGTACCCTGTCTATCTACAGGCTGCTGCCTAAAATTTACCGAACAGCATGATGCAATCGTTGAAGAAATTACAGCTCATGTTGACCTTGCCGAAAAGCTAAATACTCCTTATATTCGTATACTTGCTGACCTAACTCCTGAGCCTCAGGGCGAGGTTGATGATACAGTAGTAGCAGCAATGCTCAAGGAAATTGCTGATATTGCTGAAAAGAAAAATGTAACACTTTTAGTTGAAACAAACGGCGTATACGCTGACACAAAGCGTCTTAAAAAGCTCCTTGACAGTGTTGACAGCAAGGCTGTCGGCGCTCTTTGGGATATGCACCACCCTTATCGTTATATGGGTGAAACAGGGCAGACAACAGTAGAAAATCTTGGCGACTATATAAAGTTTATTCATGTTAAGGACTCCGCAATTCAGGACGGTAAGCTGGTGTATAAGCTTATGGGTGAGGGTGATATGCCTCTCCATGAAATGCTTTCCGCACTTCAGAAAATCGGCTATGACGGATATATTTCTCTTGAATGGGTAAAGAGATGGTCTAAGGATTTATATGCTGCAGGTATCGTGTTCCCTCAGTTTGCACGTTACATGAAACCTTATCTCATGGCAAAGAAGAGTAAACTGCAGATTGACAACAGAGGCACAGGCTACTATCCTTGGCCTAAGGAAACAATTATTAATGAAACTTTCCCTGACGTACTTGACAGAATTTGTGAAGAATTCCCTAATCAGTACGCTTTCAGATATACTGAACTTGATTATACAAGAACATACCCTGAATTCCGTGAAGACGTTATCCGATTTGCACGTGCCCTTGTTGCAATGGGCGTAAAGAAGGACGACCATGTTGCTATTTGGGCAACACACGTTCCCGCATGGTACATTACTTTCTGGGCTTGTACTTATATCGGTGCTGTTCTTGTAACTGTAAACACAGCTTATAAAATCCACGAGGCAGAATATCTTCTCCATCAGTCCGATACACATACACTTGTTATGATTGATGGTTTCAAGGATTCAAACTATGTTGGTATTATGAAGGAGCTTTGTCCCGAACTTGCTGACTGCAAACCCGGTGAGCTGAACTCTGACAGACTTCCTTTCCTTAAAAATATCATTACAACTGATTCTAAGCAGCCTGGCTGTTTTACATGGGACGAGGCTATGGCACTTGCAGACAATGTTTCTATTGCCAAGATTGAGGAAATGCGTTCCAAGATTGACAAGGACGATGTTGTAAATATGCAGTACACTTCCGGTACAACAGGATTCCCTAAGGGCGTAATGCTCACACACTACAATGTTGTAAACAACGGTAAGGCAATCGGCGACTGCATGGACCTTTCTACTTATGACAGAATGATGATTCAGGTGCCTATGTTCCATTGCTTTGGCATGGTACTTGCAATGACAGCAAGTATTACACACGGTGTTACAATGTCACCTATCCCTGCATTCTCACCCCGCAAGGGTCTTGCTTGTATCAACAAGGAAAAGATAACCTGTTTTCACGGTGTTCCTACAATGTTTATCGCTATGTTAGGACATGAAGATTTTGAAAAAACTGATTTTTCAAACATGAGAACAGGTATTATGGCAGGTTCACCTTGTCCTATAAAGACAATGCAGGAAGTTGTAGAGAAGATGCACATGCCCGAAATCTGCATCACTTACGGTCAGACAGAGGCAAGTCCCGCTACTACAATGAGTAAGACAACCGATAGCTTAGATATTCGTGTAAATACAGGTGGCGCATCTCTGTTTGGTGTTGAAACAAAGATTGTTGACCCCGAAACAGGTGAAGATTTAGGCGACAACATTGACGGTGAATTCTGCGCACGTGGTTATAACATTATGAAGGGCTACTATAAGATGCCTGAGGCTACAGCAGCGGCAATCGACAGTGATGGTTGGCTCCATTCAGGTGACCTTGCAAGACGCACACCTGACGGATATTACAAGATTACAGGCCGTATCAAGGATATGATTATTCGTGGCGGTGAAAACATTTATCCTAAGGAAATCGAAGAGTTCTTCTACACACACCCTAAGGTTAAGGACGTACAGGTAATCGGTGTTCCCGATAAGGATTACGGTGAAGAAATCATGGCTTGTATCGTGCTTAAGCCCGGCGAAGAGGCTACTGTTGAGGAAATGAAACAGTACGCTCTTGAAAGACTTGCAAAGCACAAGGTACCAAGATATGTTGCATTCGTTGAAAACTTCCCCATGAATGCAGCAGGTAAGATTCTTAAGTACAAGATGCGTGAATGGGCAGTTGATTACTTAGGCTTACAGGACGCAAGTAAGATTGTGACAGCGTAAGCGAAAAATCGAATAAAATTACGGCGGAGTCCACAGGTGAGTGGATTCCGCCGTTTGCGTTATTTAATTTCAACCGAAACGTTGTCATAATTCTGCATACCTGCACTGCAATTTATGATATAAAAGCGGTAATTTCCTGCCTTTTCAGGTATGAAATCCACGGACAAGCTTTCGCCGTCTGTTTTTCCCGAAAATATATCATATGCCACATCATCATAAATATATCCTATCGCAACATATTCGCCGTTTCGGTCAGTATGGTATTCTGCGGTAAAATCAGCGTCGATTGAAATTGTTACACACTGATTTTCCGTAAGTTCAAAGCCATCCCCTGTCACTATTGTCTGACCGTTACTATAAGCGATTTTTTCCATTGAGAATTTATCCTCCTCCTTCTCTGTGAACGGGACAGAGTACAATTCGGTTGGAACTTCCTGTTTAATAACTCCTTCAGCTATGGGCGTTCCCACTTCCTCAATGCTTGAAAAACCTTTGATGGGATACTGCGGAATAGGCGTTGCATAAACTATCTTGTCGGGGTCGATAATAATTCCTGTTGTTGTATAAATAAATTGATTGAACTTAGGCGATTCAGCCATTGCTGTTATACCCAGCGCCATCACTGCTGCTGTGGCAATAGCAATAACAACAGGTTTTCTTAATCTTATTTTCTTCTTCTTCTCCATATTTTCCGTCCTTTCAATAATGCTTTTTAAAAGCTCGTCATCAGTTTTCAGCGGAGAAACATCAGAAAACGAATTATGAAACATTTCATTTAAATTCATGGTAACCCTCCTTCAAAAGTATATCCTTTAGCTGCTTTCTGCCTCGTGAGAGCTGTGACAGCACCGTATTTTCCTTGCTGTCTGTGATTGCGGCAATTTCCTTAGCCGAATACCCCTCATAATAATGCATATAAAGGGCAATTCGGTACTTCGGCTTAAGCCTGAAAAGAAAAGCTGTAAAATCGTCCTTTTCTATACTTTCAGCAGGTGTATTAACTGCCGCCTCAAGAGGCAGAATTTTGCGATACCAGTAGGAGCGGAGTTTATTTTTGCACAAATTAGCTGTAACACGGAGCAGCCAAGCTTTTATATGCTCATCGTCTTCAAAATCTTTCCCGCAGGTGTACAGCTTTATAAATGTCTCCTGCTGAATATCATCAGCGTCAGCATAGCTTTTCATATAACAGAATGCAGTCTGAAAAACATTTTTACTGAACAGCTTAATTATTCTGTTCAATTCATTTTCTGTCATTATTTTTCTCCTTTTTGAAGGTCCTTCACTTATAATACAATCGAAAAAGGCAAATTATTGCAAAAACGGCGAATTCCGCACAAGTCGGATTCCGCCGTTTTATTATGTCTTAAATTTTATGTGCTTATCTATAAACACTTACTATATTATCCATCTTTTCTGCGTCAGCCGCAACCTCTGCCGCAATACGCATACTGTTATTTGCGGTTTCGGAGTTAAGGGAAATAACCTGAGAAATATTATCAACGTGAGTTTTAACTGCGTTTATAGAGGCAGCCTGATTGCGTGTCAGATTATTGATGTTGTTTGCGTGTTCGGCACTGCGGTTTGCAGTAACCATTACTTCGTCCATCTTCTTAGCAACTGTATCGGCAATTCCTCTGCCCTTGCTGACTGCGGCAAGGGATTCGTCAATAAGTGTAGTTGTGTTCTGAACTGCGTCGGCACTCTTGTTTGCAAGGTTTCTTACTTCGTCGGCAACAACCGCAAAGCCTTTTCCTGCCTCACCGGCTCTTGCAGCCTCAACAGAGGCATTAAGTGCAAGGATATTTGTCTGAAAAGCAATATCCTCAATAGCTTTAACAACATTCTGAATTTTTCCTGAGGCAATCTCAATATCGCCCATAGCAGCAACCATCTTCTGAATTTCAGCCTGACTTTCAATAAGCAATTCCTTACTCTTAAGCGCTGCCTCAGAGGTTTTACCTGCCTCTTCAATACTGTTATTATTTTCGTTTGTAACAGAAACAATTTCGCTTGTAATACGTGCAATTTCGTCCTGCTGCTGTTCAGCAGAAGAACTTATATTAGCAGCAACATCTTTCATATCTGCAGAATACTTGTTTACTGCAGCGGAAATTTCTGCAATCTGCTCAACAACCTGACGCTGATTATCATTCAGAACACTTGTTTCGTCCATCTGAACCTTAACCTTTTCAAGAAGTTCTGCAGTTTCGTTTTCAGCCCTTTTTACGCTTTCCATCTGCTTGATGGTTACACTTATAAGGTATGTAATAAGAAAAGCACCAATATTAATTCCCGCGATACCTTTTAAAAGTAAACCTGTATCCGCACCGACATAGAAAACATCTCTGAGGAAAACTCCGGCCAATGAAACAACATCCATAATTACCCAGTGAATATAAAGATTGCGCTTTGTAAAGTAAATTCCGCCGACTGCCATAGAGGCTAACATAAGAGGGAACATTGTATGCAGTTCACCCTTGACAGAGGACATAACAATTATGATAATCAGTTGTGCCTGAGTAAGAATTGTACCGAGTTTAACAATACTCATTTTATTGCGCATAAAATAAACCAACAGTGCAGTTACTACACCTGCCGCAATAATTATTCCACCGATAAGAACTGTTTTTGAGATAAAATTAAGTATTCCGAAAATCACACAAACGGAAATAATAAAAACAGCATGTACGTTTACTATTTTTTTGTTGATAGAGCCGGAAATGTCGAATGTAGCTGCCATAAGCGGTTCTTCCTTTCGATTTTTATGCTTTAGAGTATAAATAGCTATTAAAATTGTAGCATAAAAAACATAATTTGTCAATTAAGATAAATAAAAAAGTCGGATAATATCAAATTACCCGACCTTTATTGTTATTGTGCTGTTCTGCCGTTAAGGCTTTCAACTGTGTATTTTTTCATTGCAGCAGCGTTTTCGGTTAATGAATATCCGTCAGCTGTAGTTTTAAGAGTTGCCTTAAATTCCTCGTCCTTTAAATCGTGGAGAGCGGCACTGCGATATTCGCTCATTGTAGCCTCGTCAGCAGTAATGTCCATACGTGTTACGAGATAGTAGTCTACATCGGTTGTTTCTGTGCCTGTCATGGAAGATGTAGAGGAGTTAGAGGCTGTGACAACCTTGCTTTCGCCGTTTGCCATTGCAAAGATTGTGCTGACATAGTCAAGAGCAGGATATTGGTCATCTACAGAAACTACAGAAGTGAGGTCAGCCTCGTCAGAGAGTGCAACCTGAATTTCATCAGGGAGAAGACCTGTATATTCTTCGCCACTTGCCTCAGCAGCAGCCATATCAGCCTCAATACCTGCAATAGCGTCATCAAGGTTGTAAGCCTGTTCAACTTCAGCAAAGCTCTTGCCGCTGTTAAGCATATCAAGATAATCCTGAGGGCTGTTTACATTAGGGTCAATCTGGAAGGACTTGATAAGAGCGTAGTTTACAGCAACCTGCATATCTACCTCTTCAGCAGGAACAGCCTGTGTTCCGTCCTCGCCGTAAATATACTCAAAAACAGCCTCCTGCTTGTAGCCGGTTGCAGTGATGTCCTTGTAGGACTGTTCACCGATACCTACCTTTTCATAATAGTCACCGATAATATCAACGCCGTAAATATACTGTGCATAAGCGTTTTCTTCTGTCCAGATACGTGAAACGTAAGTGTTGATTTCAGAGGTTTCTTCTGCTGTAAGAGAAAGGCCGTACTCGTCAAACAGCTTATTTACAGCAACATATTCTCTGCAGTAATCAATAGTCTTGTTTTTAATCCATTCGTCAGCGGGAATACCCTCAATAGTATGGTCAGAGATACTGAAATCCTCAGCGTACATATCAAGCTCAGGCTGTTCTTCTGTCAGCAGTTCAGCGGCTGAATTAAGAGCGTCCATCTGATAATAAATATAGATACCTGCACGAATATCCATACCGTCAATAGTAAGAGCAGTAGCTGTAGTGTTACCGCAGCCAACAGAGGTCAGTGCCATAGCACCGCAAAGAACAGCCGCACAGCTCTTTTTGATTAAATTCTTCATTTTAAATTCCTTTCTTTTATTCTAAAGGTTTGTCAACGGAGTGTTGCACCGATTTCTGCAAGTGCTTTTAATACCTTTTCAACAGCCTTATCAGCCTCTTCTGTTTCCATTGTCTTATCAGCACGGCGGAATACCAGCTTATAGGAAACACTCTTCTTGCCTTCGGGAACACCAACACCTTCATAAAGGTCAAAAAGTGTTACCTGTTCAAGGTTTTTAGCACTCTTTTCGATTGTTTCGATGATTTCGCCTGAGGAAAGAGTCTTGTCACATACAAGGCTTAAGTCACGGGAGATAGCAGGGAAACGGGGGAGTGCCTTATATTTTACGTCATTCTGTGCATTTTCAAACATAGGCTCAATAGCAAATGTTGCAATATAAATGCGTTCCTTTACACCGTAGTTAGCGGCAACCTCAGGGTGAATTTCACCAATCTTACCGACAACGGTATCGCCCATTGTCATAACAGCACATCTGCCGCTATGGAATGTAAGGTCATTTTCACACTTTGTAAACTTAACCTTAAGACCAGTCTTTGCAAAAAGCTCTTCTGCAATACCCTTAATGGTGAAGAAACTTTCGTTTGCGCCATAAAGACCAACGCAAAGTACGTCCTTTTCAACAGGCAGTTCATCAACGCTGTCCTTAGGATAATACTCACGTCCGATTTCAAAGAAACGTCCGCCTAAGGTACGGTTGTTTATATTACGAACAATAAGCTCCATCATGGAAGGAATCATTGTTGTTCTCATAACGCTTGTATCTTCGCCAAGAGGATTTGTGAGGACAACGCTCTTTCTCTGCTCTTCAGCAAGACGGATTTTTTCATACCATTTAGGAGAAATAAAGCTGAATGTCATTGTTTCAAGGCAGCCCTGAGAAACCATGATGTTAATAAGCTTATCTTCAAATTTCTGAATAGGAGTGATTTTAGCCTGACTTGAAAGAGCGGGAATTGTGGAAGGAATATTGTTGTAGCCGTAGATACGTGCAATTTCCTCTGCAATATCGCAGGGGCGTTCCATATCAATTCTTACACTGGGAACAGTGATTTCATGGGTTGCTCTGTCGTAGATGTAGCCAAGTCTTTCCAGTATGCCAATCTGTTCTTCTTCAGAAATATCAGAACCTAAAAATTCATTAACCCACTTATAGTCATGAACCAGCTTGTGGGGAATCTTATTGGAATTGTCAATATCAATGACATTCTTTACAACCTCACCGCAGCCAAGCATTTCAACCAGTTCAAGAGCGCGGTAAAGAGCATTTTTTGCGTTAATAGGGTCAATGCCCTTTTCAAAACGTGAACTTGCCTCTGTTCTTTCGCCGATTTTCTTTGCTGTACGTCTTACGGAAACACCGTCAAAACAAGCAGATTCAAAGATAACTTCTGTTGTATCGTCCCAGATACCGCTATGCTCACCGCCCATAACACCTGCAACTGCAACAGGCTTTTCAGCGTCGCAGATTACCAGCATTTCAGGAGAAAGAGCAATAGGCTCCTTGCCCTCGTCTAAAAGCTTGAGTGTTTCGCCGTCCTTTGCGTTTCTTACAATAATTTTGTTATCAGTAAGGTATCTTGCGTCAAAAGCGTGCATAGGGTGACCATATTCAAGCATTACGAAGTTTGTAATATCAACGTAGTTGTTAATTGAACGGACACCACAAGCGCGGAGTCTTTCAACCATCCAGCGGGGAGAGGGTCCGATTTTTACATTCTTAACCTTTGCCGCCATATATCTTGAACAAAGCTTTGTATTTTCAACAGAAACGGAAAGTTCGCTGTTAATATCACCGTCAACGCCCTTGAATGCAGGTTCCTTTACGTTTAAAGGAGTGTTAAAAGTAGCACTGGTTTCTCTTGCAAGACCGATAACGGAAAGGCAGTCAGGACGGTTATTTGTAATTTCAAACTCAACGCTGATGTCATCAAGACCAACAACCTTTAATACATCATCGCCGGGTTTCATTTTATCGAAATCAGGGTCATCGTTAAGAACAAGAACACCGTCGGGGGAGGAATAAGGGAAATCGCTGTTTTCCATACCCAGTTCGTCAAAGGAGCAGAACATACCGTTGCTCACTTCACCTCTGAGCTTACCCTTCTTGATTTTCATAACAGTGTGGTTGTGACGGTCAATAACAGTACCACCGTCAAGAACAACAGGAATATATGCTCCTGCAAACACATTCTGAGCAGCAGTAACAATCTGAATATCCTCGTCCTGACCTACGTCAACCTGACAAATCCAGAGCTTATCGCTGTCTTCGTGTTTTTTAATATCGGTAACCTTACCGACAACAACCTTGTCTACAGGTCCCTTTGTATATTCATAGGTTTCAACCTTTGAACCGCTCATTGTCATTTCTGCAACGAACTCTTTTATAGGCATATCGGCTTTAACGTAGTCGTTAAGCCATTTCATAGATAAATTCACTTGTGTATCCTCCTCTGATTAGAACTGGCTTAAGAATCTTGAATCATTTTCGTAAAGCAGACGCATATCGTCAATGTTGTATCTCATCATAGCGATACGTTCAAGACCGATACCGAAAGCAAAGCCGCTGTATTCGTCGGGGTCAATGCCGCAGTTTATAAGCACCTGAGGGTGTACCATACCTGAACCAAGCATTTCAATCCAACCCTCGCCCTTACAGAGAGGACAGCCTGTACCGCCGCACTTGAAACACTGTAAGTCAACCTCAGCAGAGGGCTCTGTATATGGGAAGTGGTGAGGACGGAAACGGAGTTTTACATTTTCACCGTAAAGACGCTTTGCCCAGATTTCCAATGTTCCCTTAAGGTCAGAGAAACGCACCTTTTTGTCGATAACAAGACCTTCGCACTGATGGAAAATAGGGGAGTGTGTTGCGTCAACAGCGTCAGAACGGTAAACACGTCCGGGACTGATGATAGCAATAGGGGGCTTTTCCTTAAGCATTGTTCTTATCTGAACAGAAGAAGTCTGTGTTCTGAGAAGAATGCTGTCTGTTATGTAGAATGTGTCCTGAGGGTCACGTGCAGGGTGGCCCTCATCGGTATTTAACATATCGAAAACATACTTTGTTTCTTCAACCTCAGGTCCGTCAACAACGGTATAACCCATACCTCTGAAAATGGACTTAAGGTCCTCCAGCACAATATTGAGAGGGTGACGTCTACCTGCCTCAAAACGAACGCCGGGCATTGTAACGTCAATAGCCTCTTCCTTAAGCTGCTGCTCAAGAAGTGCAGACTTTAAAGACGCAGTCTTTTCGCTGAGTGCCTTTTCGATTTCGGCACGAACATCGTTTGCTAACTGACCAATAAGGGGTCTTTCTTCGGCAGAAAGCTTACCCATCTGCTTTAAAATAGCAGTAAGTTCACCCTTTTTACCTAAAACCTTTACTCTTAAATCCTCAAGCACCTTTGCATCACAGGCTGCTGTGATTTCCGCAAGGGTACTCTCCTTGATTTTCTGCAGTTGTTCCTTCATAAAGGACCTCCATATTTAAATTTAATTATTTTACCGTTTTTAATCGGATTTTTCACATAAAATTATTTCTTTTTACGGAATAAGCCGCCCTCTTTTTTCTTTTCGGACAGGCTTTCAAGCCATTTTTCGTCTTTTTTCCGCTCTTCTTCCGAATATTCATAACCGTCTACAAATTTATCTATATCTTCCCGATTGTAAAGCCTACCCTCACAGGGGAGCTTTTTCTTTGTAAGACGTGCGTCAAGAAATTCCTTTGTCAGCATATAGATAACAGAGAATACAGGAACACCAAGCAGCATACCAGCAATACCGAAAATACCGCCTGTTACAATGATTGAAATAAGCACCCAAATAGCGGGTAAGCCCATAGATTCACCGTAAAGAAGAGGCTTTATAACATTTCCGTCTACCTGCTGAAGAACAATAATAAATATTGTGAACCAGATAGCCTTTACAGGCTCAACCAATAAGATTAAGAATATACTTGGTATAGCACCTAAGAAAGGTCCGAAAAATGGGATAATATTTGTTATTGCTACAATTACAGTAATGAGGATTGCATAAGGCATTTCTGTAACGGCGGTGAAAATGAAAGCTCCACAACCGATGATGAAAGCGTCAATGAGTACGCTGGTAACATAATGAATAAATATATCGTTTGTTCTGCGTGTAACATGGAGAATTTTCTGTGTGGTATTGTTTTTGAACAAAGCAAACAGTAATCTTTTAAACTGAGATTTAAGCTTGTCCTTTGAAAGCAGGAAATAGATTGCAAAAATAATACCGATAATGAAATCCTTAAGACCAATAAGAATACCAAGTACGTTACCGCCAATGGTTGTACCAAAGCTGAGAAGTGTCTTGGAAACATCAGACCAGGAATCAGAAAGATACTGCTCAATCTGATAAAGCGGATTCTGAAACAGCTCTGCAAGTCGGGGCTGTTCCACAAAAATTTTGTTGACCCAGACAATAACAGTATCCAAATATTCATCAAACTTATCTATAAGCCCCTTAATGCTTGTAGAAAGCTGAGGAACAATAAGAAAAACAAGCCCTGTTACAAAACCTACTGCAAGAATCATAACTATAACAACAGAAATGTTGCGTATAAAATTCTTCTTTTTGGTTGTATCAGCTTTTTCACTATATTTGCGGAAAACCTTGAATCTGAAAAAATTAACGGCAGGATTAAGTATATAAGCAATACCTGCACCCCAGATAATAGGAGCAAAAACAGCAAAAATCTTGTCTGCAATTTCTGAAAGATTAGGCAGAACTTCAGCAGACATAAGGAGAAAACCGCTTATAACGATGACAATAACCGCATAAACGGCAATCTGCGTATACTTCGGATTAAGCTTGAATTTCATATAGTTTCCTCCGGATTACTTTATTTGTGCAAGTGGCACCCCCTACCGGAATCGAACCGATAACTAACCCTTAGGAGGGGTTTGTTATATCCATTTAACTAAGGAGGCGTATGTAATGTAACCCTGAGCAAAAACTATTCGCATAATATTATACTACTATTTTAAAGAAAAAACAAGGGGTACTGTGAAAATTCTGTGGAAATCGGGTAAAAATATATGCGAAAAACAGGAAAAACAGTGGAAAATACGCTTGACAAAACCTATTTTTAGTGATATAATCAATATTGTAATATCACAGGAGGGTCAGGTTGAAAAACCTGACCTTAATTATTTGCTCAGCAGTGCTGAGTGCAGAAAGGATGATGAGCTACGTCAGGAAAAGGCAGTAAAAAACCGCAGAACGGAAAAATCGAGGACAGAGCATACGAACTGGTTAAGCCTTATATCGAGGAAAAGGGTTATAAGCTTTGGGATGTCTGCTTTGAAAAGGAAGGTGCTATGTGGTATCTTCGCATTCTGTTCGATAAGGAGGGCGGAGTAGACAGCGATGAATGTGAGGAAATCTCCCGTCCGTTGAATGAGCTGATTGACAAGCAGGATTTCATAGGAAATATTGACATTCTTGAAATCGGTTCTCCCGGTCTTTCCAAAAAGCTCAGAAAGCCTGAGCATTTCATAAGCTGTAAGGGTGAAAAAGTACGTGCGACCGTACGTGACGACAAGGGCAAGGAGGTCAGCGTTTTCGGTGTTCTTGCCGAATACGACGAGGAAAAGAACGAAATCACCCTTGATAATGAGGGCGAGAAAACAACGCTTTCCATACCTGAGTGCGTTAAAATAAATTCAGATTTGTAATTTTAAGGAGGAATACGAAAAATGGCTAAGGGAACAACAGAGCTTTTTGAGGCGCTGACATTACTTGCAAAGGAGAAGGGGATTGACCCGGATTATCTTATTGATAAAATCCAGACGGCTCTTATAATCGCAATAAAGAAAGATTATCCCAACTGCAATACCACTAAGTTTGATATTGATATTGCAAAGGGCAAGTTTGATGTTGCAATTATGAAAACAGTTGTTGAAGAAGTAACAGATGATGCAAACGAAATTACCCTTGAGGCGGCAAGAAACATCAGTAAGCGCTACAACATAGGTGATACAGCAGTAATAAAGCTGGATACAAAGAACTTTGGCAGAATTTCCGCACAGAATGCGAAGCAGGTAATCAAGCAGAGCATTAAGGAATTTGAGAGAAACAAGTTAGTAGAACAGTGGGGCGGCTTACAGGGTGAGGCTGTTTCAGCGTCAGTTTTAAAAATGGACAATTCAGGCAACGCTACAGTAAGAGTAAACGGCACAGAGCTTACTCTTTTCAAGAGCGACCAGCTCCCTGCAGATGACCTTAAGGTTGGCGATATTATCAAGGTTTATCTTTATGGTGTTTCTGCAACCCGTCCTACACTTAAGATTTCAAGAACACAGCGTGACCTTATAAAGCGTCTTTTTGAGCTTGAGGTTCCTGAAATCAAGGAAGGTGTTGTTGAGATTAAGGCAATCAGCCGTGAGGCAGGTTCAAGAAGTAAAATTGCAGTAATCAGCAACGACGAAAACGTAGACGCACTTGGCTCCTGCATTGGACCTCAGAGAGGCAGAATTACAAAAATATGTGAAGAGCTTAAGGGCGAAAAGATTGACGTTGTAAAGTACAGCGACGACCCGAAGGAATTTATAAAACAGGCATTAAAACCTGCAGAGGTAATCAGTGTTGATATTCCTGATGCGGAAGTAAAGGCTTGTTCCGTAGTGGTTCCTGATAATCAGCTTTCTCTTGCAAGCGGCAACAAGGGTCAGAATGCAGAACTTGCTGCCCGTCTTACAGGCTTTAAAATCGACATCAAGCCTGAAAGCGGATTTTTTGAGGGTTAAGCTCTTATGGGAAAGAACATACCGCTCCGTAAATGCTTAGGCTGTGAAGATATGCTGGGCAAAAAAGGAATGCTCCGTGTAGTAAAAAGCAAAGAAGGAGAAATCTCCATAGACGAAACAGGTAAGAAAAACGGCAGAGGCGCTTATATCTGCAGAGATATGGAATGTTTTCTGAAGGCACAAAAAAAGCACAGTCTTGAACGCTCACTCAAATGCAGCATTTCGGAGGAAATATACGAGAAACTCAGACAGGAAATTGAAAACCTATGAAAAATTCACTTGGAACAATCGGACTTTGCCGCAGGGCAGGAAAGCTGATTTTCGGCTTTGACGCCGTAAAAGATGAGGTAATGAAACCCGATTCCAAAATAAGCGGCGTAATAATCGCTGATGACCTTTCGGAGAAATCCGCAAAGGAAGTAAGGTTCATCTGTGACAAATACGGCAAGACAGTTAGCAGCCCGGGTGTTACAATGGACGAAATCAAAGGCGTAATAGGGAAATATACGGGAATACTCGGAATACTTGATGACGGGCTGTACCGTTCAATAATCAAATAACCAACCTAAGATAGGGGGATATCGAATGACACAAAAGGAAAACAAATATAAAGTTAAAGAGGCGGCAAAAGACCTTAACATGACCGCCAACGAAATTGTAGATATGGTAAAGGAGCTTTCAGGCACTGAAAGAAAAGCTGCCGGAAGTCTTACAGAAAGCGAACTTAATCTTGTACTTGAAAAGATTTCACAGAGCAATCAGGTAACAAGCTTTGACGCATATTTTGCAGCTACAGAAAAGCAGCCTGTAAAGGAAGAGCCTAAGGCTGAAAAGAAACCTGAAAAGAAGGCTGAACCCAAAAAGGCAGAAAAGAAGGCTGAGCCTAAGGTAGAAACCGTAAAGGAAGAACCTAAAAAGGCTGAACCTGTGAAGGAAGAGCCTAAGGCTGAGGTTGTAAAGGAAGAACCCAAGAAGGCTGAACCTGCAAAGGAAGAGCCCAAGAAGGCTGAACCTGTAAAGGAAGAACCTAAAAAGGCTGAACCCGCAAAGGACGACAGAAAGCCTAAGGCTGATGACAGAGCGCAGAGAGGCGATAAGCCTCAGAGAACTGACCGACCCGGACAGAACGGCAAGTTTGATAAGGGCGACAGAGGTCCTAAGCCTCAGTTTGACAGAGGAGACAGAAACGGTAAGCCCTCATTTGACAAGGGTGACAGAAACGGCAGACCTTCTGACCGCAGAAATGACCGTCCTCAGCAGGAAAAGAAACCTGTTCAGCCTGTAAAGCAGCCTGAAATCAAGGTTGACATCAATACTGTAAAGACAAATGAACCGCCTAAGGCAAAGGTAAAGGGCGAGGCAGTAAAGCGCGGCGAACAGGTTACAAAGTACGTTGATACACGTGGCAGCTACGTTGACCTTGATAAGTACAATGAACGTTATGAAACAATCGCTACTCAGGGCAGAACAGGCAGAGGCCACGACGAAAACTTTACAAGAAAACAGAAGATTAATCAGAAGTCGCAGAATAAAAAGCCTTTCGGCAGCAAGAACAATCGTGAAACAGAGGCACAGAAGTTAAAGCGTCTTGAGCTTGAAAGAGCAAGAAAGCAGCAGCTTAAGGTTCTTATTCCTGATGAAATCGTAGTTTCTGAACTTGCACAGCGTCTTAAGGTTACAGCCTCTGAGGTTATTAAAAAGCTCATGGGCCTTGGCGAAATGTGTACAATCAATCAGACTATCGACTTTGATACAGCGTCCTTAGTTGCTGAAGAATTAGGCGCAAAGGTTGAAAAGGAAGTTATCGTAACAATTGAGGAAAGACTTTTTGAAGAGGTTGAAGACACAGAAGAAAATCTCCAGCCCCGTCCTCCTGTAGTAGTTGTTATGGGACACGTTGACCACGGTAAAACTTCTCTCCTTGACAGAATAAGAAACGCAAGTGTTGCTAGTGGCGAGGCCGGTGGTATCACACAGCATATCGGTGCTTATAAGGTAGTAGCAGGTGGCAAGGACATCACATTCCTTGATACTCCCGGACACGAGGCGTTTACATCTATGAGAGCAAGAGGCGCAAGTATCACTGATATTGCAATCCTTGTAGTTGCAGCAGACGACGGTATCATGCCACAGACAGTTGAGGCTATCAACCACGCGAAGGCAGCCGGTGTCAGCATTATCGTAGCTATCAACAAAATGGATAAACCCGCTGCAAACCCCGATAAGGTAAAGCAGGAGCTTACCGAACATGGCCTTGTTATTGAAGAATGGGGCGGCGATGTTATCTGCGTACCTGTTTCTGCAAAGACAGGCGAAGGTATAGACGAACTTCTGGAAATGGTAAACCTTTCTGCAGAAGTGCTTGAATTAAAGGCAAACCCTGACCGTCTTGCACAGGGTACTGTTATTGAGGCAAAGCTGGATAAGGGCAGAGGTCCTATTGCTACTGTTCTTGTACAGAAGGGTACTTTAAAGACAGGTGATGTTATTATCGCAGGTACTTCTGTCGGCCGTGTAAGAGTAATGAGAAACGACAAGGGCAGAACTGTAAAAGAGGCTATCCCCTCTACACCTGTAGAAATTATGGGTCTTTCCGAAGTTCCAAGCGCAGGTGACACATTTGCTGTTGTTGAAAATGAAAAACTTGCTCGTGAGCTGGTTGAAAAGAGAAAGTTTGACGCTAAGGAAGAACAGTTCAAGCTTTATCAGAAGGTAACTCTCGACAACCTCTTCTCACATATCGAAGAGGGCGAAATGAAAACCCTGCCTCTTATTGTTAAGGCAGACGTTCAGGGTTCCGTTGAGGCTGTTCGTCAGTCACTTGAAAAGCTTTCCAATGAGGAAGTAAGAGTACGTGTAATTCACGGTGCCGTTGGTGCAATCAGTGAAAGCGACGTTATGCTTGCAAGTGCGTCAAACGCAATTATTATCGGCTTTAACGTAAGACCTCACCCCGCTGCTGCTGAAAACGCAAAGCGTGACGGTGTTGATGTAAGACTTTACAGAATTATCTACGACGCAATCGAAGAAGTGCAGACCGCTATCAAGGGTATGTTGGCACCCAAGTTCAGAGAGGTTGACCTTGCACGTGTTGAAGTTCGTCAGGTTTATAAGATTACAAACGTTGGTATTGTTGCAGGTTGCTACGTTCTTTCAGGTAAGGTAGAGAGAAAGTGCAGCATCAGAATTGTACGTGACGGTATTATTGTGGGTGATGATAAGATTGACGGCTTAAGACGTTTCAAGGACGATGTAAAGGAAGTCGCTGAAGGCTATGAATGTGGTATAAGTCTTGAGAAATTTACCGATATTAAGGAAGGCGACATCTTCGAGGCGTATATGATTGAAGAATATCGTGACTAAAAGTTTCGGCTTTTAGCCGATTAATGGCAAGAATGAATGATGATTGATTGTGGTTGATGTTTTTATTCCATAATCTTTCATCTTTCATCACAATCCTTTATCAAAAAGGAGGATAATATGGCAAATCACAATATTGACAGACTTACTGAGGACGTAAAAAGAGAAATTTCCGTTGCTATGCATGAGGTAAAGGACAGCAGAATTGCAGGAGAAATCGTATCTGTTTCCCGTGTCGAGCTGACAAATGACCTTTCTTATTGCAAGGTGTATGTTTCTGTATTAGGCGCACCCGAAAAAGGTGATGCAGCAGTTGAATGCCTTAAAAAAGCAGCAGGATTTTTCAAGCGTCGCATAAATTCCCGTATAAAAATGCGCAAAATGCCTGAGCTTATATTTCAGGTGGACAGGTCCCTTGATTATTATGATAAGATGAGCAAAATGCTTGACAATCTGCCTAAGGCTGCAACGGAGGTAACAGATGACATCAACGACAATTAGCATAGAAAAAGCGGCTGAAATGCTTAAAAGCCACGACAACTACACTATTCTTTCTCATGCAAATCCTGACGGTGATACAGTGGGCTGCGCTCACGGTCTTTGCCGCGCACTCCATAAGCTAGGCAAGAGGGCAAAAATTGTTTGCGCTGACCCTTTTTCAAAGAGATTTTCTTATATGTGGGAAGGTATGGAATTCGGCGAATTTCCCGAAGAAACAGTTATTTCCGTAGACGTTGCGGACGCAAGACTTTTAGGTGACCTTCAGGAGAAATATGACGGAAAGGTGCTTTTAGCAATTGACCACCACGTTTCTCACGTCGATTTTCAGGAATATCTTTGTATTGAGCCTCAGGCTGCTGCCTGTGCGCAGACAGTTTATAAGGTGATAAAGGCAATGGGTGTGGAAATGGACGCAGAAATTGCCGCATGTCTTTACACTGCTATTGCAACAGATACAGGCTGTTTCAAATTCTCCTCAGTAACTCCCGAAACACATATAATTGCCGCAGAGCTTATGGAATATAACTTCGATTTTGCAGAAATCAATTATGTGAATTTTGACCTTAAGACAAAGGACAGAATTAAAATCGAAGAAAGCATTTACCGTGATATGAAGTATTTCTTTGACGGCAGATGTGCTGTGGTTATACTGACAAAGGAAGTATTTGACAGCGTGGATTCTGAGGACGCAAACGGCTTTGCTGATATTCCAAGACGTATTGAGGGTGTTGAAGTCGGCGTTACTCTCAAGGAAAGACATAACGGCTTATGGAAGGTATCTATGCGTTCAAAGGGTGATGTTGACGTACAGAAGATATGCAGCGTATTCTGTGGCGGCGGACATAAAAATGCGGCCGGTTGCTCATTTGAAGGAATGACCGCTGATGAAATAATGGACAGAATGCTGCCTGTTATTGAAACCTATATAAACTGAAACACAGGTAAAAAGAATGAACGGAATAATTTGTATATACAAGGAAAAGGGATACACCTCTTTTGATGTAGTGGCGATAATGCGTAAGCTGTGCGGCACGAAAAAAATCGGACACGGCGGCACCCTTGACCCTATGGCGGAGGGCGTACTTCCTATATTTGTGGGCAATGCCACAAAAGCTGTGGATTACTGCCCCGATACAAGCAAGGAATACCGTGCGGAAATGAAATTTGGCGTAACCACCGACACACAGGATATAACAGGTGAAGTGCTGACAACTTCTGACATTCAGGTAGGACGTAACACTCAGTATATTCTTGAAAGAAAATTCAGCGGTGAACTTATGCAGACACCACCTATGTACAGCGCAGTGCAGGTTAACGGTCAAAGGCTTTATGATTTGGCAAGGCAGGGCATTGAGGTTGAGCGAAAGGCAAGACCTATCACTGTCTATTCCCTTAAATTTGAGGAATTTGACAATAATAAAGCTACCGCCCTCATATCATGTTCAAGAGGCACCTATATCCGTACTCTTATTCACGACATGGGTGTTGAAACAGGCGCAGGTGCGGTAATGACAGCCCTTACACGTACACGTTCAGGCAATTTCAGTTTACGTGATTGCTACAAGCTGTCAGAGGTAAAAGAGGCTTTCGCTCAGGGTGGACATGAGGCGGTTGAAAAACTGCTTATGCCGGTTGACTGGGTATATAAAAGTCTGCCACGCGCCATGCTTGACGAGGACCAGACAAGACTTTTCTGCAACGGTGTTGTACTTGACGCAGGGCGGGTTGCCTTTGAAAGAGAATATGACGGTGTATACCGTATTGTCAGCCACGACGGAACACTTCTGGCTATAGGTGAAGTAGCAGAGGACTGGAGCCTGAAACCTATTCAGCGTTTCAACACTGTTCAGCCAAAGCCGGAAGAGGTAGCGGTACAGGAAGAGGTTGTGGAAAAGAATCCTCATCCGAATCTTCGTGACATTTCAGAATTAAAAGGGGTAAGATTATCTTGACAGAGATTAACGAACAGGGTATAAATAAGCCGTCAGCAGTTGCGTTAGGTTTCTTTGACGGACTTCATCTGGGACATATTGAGGTTATAAAACGCGCTCTTTTAAAAGATGAATTATGCCCTGTTGTATTTACCTTTAATGATAAAACCATGCTGCCTAAGTTCAAGAACAGCAAGGGAAACTGCATTATAACCCACGAGCATAAAATGGAAATATTTGAAAAAATAGGCGCAGAGTATATTTTTGCTCCCGATTTCAATGACGTTAAGGACTACAGCGCACGGGATTTTGTGGAAAAAATACTTAAAAATCTCCTATGTGCCTCTTTTGTAGTCTGCGGTTATGATTTTCGTTTCGGCAAGGGCGGAGAGGGCAATCCCGAAACCCTTAAATCACTGTGCAGTGAGCTGGGTATGACCTGTGAGGTTGTTCCCGCAGTAAGCGTAGACGGTGAAACGGTCAGCTCAACGGTTATACGTGAAAAAATCAGAAAGGGAGATGTAGCAGGAGCGAATCATTGCTTAGGCTATGAGCTTTCTTATAATCTCCCTGTACTTAAGGGAAAGCAGATAGGCAGAACTATGGGTTTTCCCACTATAAATCAGGAAATTCCCGATTATATGGTAAAGCCGAAAAACGGCGTATATAAAAGCTGGACTATTGCAGAGGGAAAAACCTACCGCAGTATTACAAACATAGGCGTAAAGCCCACAGTAGATTACAGCGGCGAGGCTATTATGGAAACCCACATTATAGGCTATGAGGGTAATCTTTACGGAAAGAATGTGAAGGTTGCCTTAAGGGAATTTATACGAGATGAGCAGAAATTCGACAGCCTTGAACAGCTTAAGACACAGCTTATGGCGGATAAATTAAAATCATAGCAATTTAAGAATACATTCAAAAGCCATTCACTCAGTTTTCACTGGGACGGCTTAGTATTTATAATTGGAAAAAAGTTCAGCATTGAAAGGAAAAAACAATGATAGAAGTAAAAAACCTTACGAAAAGCTACGGCAGTAAAAAAGCCGTAAATGATATTTCGTTCAAGGCAGAAGGAGGACAGGTTTTAGGATTTCTCGGACCAAACGGTGCGGGTAAATCTACAACCATGAATATCCTTACGGGTTATCTTTCTTCTACAGAGGGTCAGGCATTTATTGACGGTATTGACATTTTAGAGGACCCTATAAAGGCAAAAAAGCTTATCGGCTATCTTCCGGAGCAGCCGCCCCTTTATTTTGATATGACTGTAGACGAGTATCTTAACTTCGTTTACGGACTTAAGGGCTGTAAGCTGCCGAAAAAGTCACACCTTGATGAAATATGCGAAATCGTAAAGATTACCGACGTAAGAAAGCGTCTTATAAAGAATCTTTCAAAGGGTTATAAGCAGCGTGTTGGTTTTGCTCAGGCTTTAGTGGGCAATCCTAAGGTGCTTATTCTTGACGAACCTACAGTTGGTCTTGACCCTAAGCAGATTATAGAAATACGTACTCTTATCAAAAAGCTGGGAAAGAACCACACAGTTATTCTTTCCTCTCATATTCTTCCCGAAGTACAGGCAGTATGTGACCGTATTGTTGTAATCAACAAGGGTAGAATTGTAGCAAACGATAATGCAGACACCTTAGCTAAAAACCTTTCCGCAGACCATAAGCTTGTTCTTCACGCAGAGGGCAATTCAGAGGAAATCAAAAAGCTCCTTGAAAGTATTCCCGCTATGCAGCGTGTATTTGTGGCAAGACAGGTTGAGGACAAGGTAAATGAGTACCACCTTGAGGCAAAAGAGGGTGCAGATGTGCGCCGTGACGTATTCAAGAAACTTGCCTCCCGAAATTATCCGATTTTAATGATGCGCTCCAACGAGCTTACCCTTGAGG
>JAZUOE010000241.1:0-5107 GCA_045604505.1 Ruminiclostridium sp.
GAAAAATGCAAAAACGACTGAAAATCACGAAATATAGCAGAGTGTGTACATTAATTATATTAAATGTCCCTAACAGACAACAGGGAATTTACATTTATTTTTAGTGTTAAGTTTGACTTCCTATTATTTTTAAAAAAGGGAGCAGACTAAACTAATTATCTAACATAAAAGTGGTATCATCAATTATGATGATACCACTTTCTCATAATCCGCTGTATTAAGATTTATATGATATTTGTAAATACTTCTATATCACTATTCACCTTTAACTGCGGGGTTTGTGTTTTATTTGAGATTTTTCTATTTAGTTTTCTCTTCCTGCTTCCACAAGCTCTGTAAAAAGCTTGCCGTAGCGGAGTCCCCGTGCAGTTTCCAGCTTCATAATTCCGCCGTGAAGCGAAACAGGAAGCTCCTCGCCGCCGAAGCTTACAGTTTCTTCGTTGTGGCTGAAAACCCTCTGACGGATTTCTTCGGCGTCACTTATATCTGTCTTGTTTGTGAGCAGCACAAACTCATCTCCGCCTATGCGGAACATTATCATATCATCTGTTTTTTCATTGTCAATACGCTTAAGGCATTCAGCTATAGCCACATCGCCTGCGTTATGTCCGTATTTTTCGTTAAAAATAAGAAGATTGCACATATCAAAGCAGATTGCGTAGGTGCCGTCCATTTCTCTGAGTGTTTCATAAAGTCCTGTTAAATCAAATTTCTTTTTCATATTTTCGCCTCCTGAATTCTGAATCGGTATATCGAGCTTTGGATAAATTTCAGAGAAATTTCTTTTCTTGCGGTATCGTGAGGGCGACTCACCCCAAATACGTATAAATGCCCGTGAAAAAACTTCGTGGGAATTATAGCCGTATCTTAAGGCAATGTCAAGAATTGTGTCATCAGTGCCAAGCAAATCCCTTGACGCTGCAGTTATACGCCTTCTGCCGATATAATCGGCAATACCGATATGGAAAACCTTACGAAACATCTTCTGAAGTGATGAAATGCTGTAGGAACAATGTTTTGCAATATCGTTCTGTGAAATTTCATTTGTAAGATTAACTTCAATGTAATCAAGCGCTTTCATAAGAATTGCAAAGCTCTCCATAGAAACCTCCGTAAATATGTTGATAACGTTATCTTGATTATATTATACTTTGAAATCTGAAATAATTCTTGACTTTTTGCGTAAAGAAAACCGCTGTTCACTAAAGAGTAGGACAGCGGTTTTTTGCATGGTTGTTTTGGATTATTCTGTGCGGAGTGCCACAACAGGGTCTTTTTTCGCTGCAACGCCTGAGGGAAATAAACCTGCAATTAAAGTAAGTGCAACGCTTATAGCAATAAGCACAACACCTGCAACAGGCGGGAGAACAGATAATCCTGCAATATCTGTAATGTTTTCGATAATAATGTTAATGGGAATATTAAGGAGAACAGTTATACCGATACCTATTGCACCTGAAACAAGACCGACAATAATTGTTTCGGCATTGAACACTCTTGAAATGTCCTTCTTTGATGCGCCGATTGAACGGAGAATACCGATTTCCTTTGTACGCTCAAGAACGGAAATATATGTGATAATTCCTATCATGATAGAAGAAACGATAAGAGAAATTGCTACAAAGGCAATAAGAATATAGCTGATAGCATCGATAATGTCGGTAACTGACGACATAAGCATACCTACCATATCAGTGTAGGTGATAACCTTATTTTCTTCGCCGTTTTCTTCCATTCTTGTGTTATAATCACTGATAAGGTTTGTTATATTTTCCTTTGCCTCAAAATCAATAGGGTAGATAAGGATTGAAGAGGGCTTTGAAAGGTCAATAACACCTAAATTTGTAATATTGTCATAGTAGGTTGATGAAGAAACAACAGAGGATTTTACTGCCTGTTGTGTGTATAATTTCATCATTTCTTCCTTTTCCTCATCAGACATTGATGAGAAATATGCTAACTGCTCATCTGTTAGCTGTGATAAATCAATGCCTGACATATCCATCATTGATGACATATCGACATTGGTATTTTCCGAATTATTGGTAACAGGTGTAAACTTAATTTTAAGTTCGCCGTTTTTATATTTTGCAAAGTATGCGTCACGTTCTTCGACAGACATATTTGCATAAGCGCTACGCTCTGTTTCGGATAACATACAAAGCATAAGATATTCATCTTCTGTAATACTTTGAGAACCTAGTACAAGTGGAGTAAGCTGTGCCATATAGGCAGCCTGTTCTTCAGGTGACATTTCGGACAGCATAGCCTGTTGTTCAGGAGTGAGGGCAGAAATATCAACAGAAGGTGCCGGAGTTGTCTGCATAGTTGCAAAATATGCTGCCTGTTCTTCGGGGGACATCTGAGCTAACATAGCCTGTTCCTCAGGGGTCAACTGAGCAAAAATTGCAGCCTGTTGTTCGGGAGTAAGAGTGCCTATATCAAATCCGCCCTGTGTTGCTGCCTGTTCCTTAGCGGCTTCCATCTGAGCCATAAGTTCTTCGGCCTCTTTCTGACGCTCTTCAGCCTCTTTTTCAGCCTTAGCTATTGCCTCATCTCCTGCCTCTGTTCCGTCAAAGGGAAGTCCTGTAAATACATCGTAATCCTGATTTTCCTGTTGTTCCTTGACAATTTCGCTGTCATTAACACGGTTTGAGATGTATTCCATAAGCTCTTTCTTGTAGCCGATTATACCGCTGATACTAGAGGAGCTTTCTTCCTTCATTCTGATAATGCCCACAATCTTAAGCTGAAGGCTTTCATCAAGGACATTTGCCATAAATTCAGCATCATCACGCTTATCAATCCAAACACCGTCTTCGTTTTTCTCGTAAAACGCAGTATTGTCAACAACTCTGAAGGTGAGGTCAAGAAATTCATCAAAGCTGTAATCTTTTCCGCCCTCGATTTCTTCGACATCTTCCTTTTTCTGCATCATATCTCTGACAGCCTCACGTAAATCGTCTATTTCACGTAAACCGAGAGAGTAGAGAGTGTAGTCGGTAACTTCGTTATATTTATCAACGATAAGAACAGCCTCATCGTAATTATCAGGAATTTCACCTGCAATAAGCTCATATTTTGCGTCAAACATTGTCTGACTATCAGTCAGCTCCTGAAAAACATTTGTAGTACCTGCTGATGAAGAGGACATGAGGGAAGTAAGGTCCATCATTCCTGAAACAGCACCAAAGCCGATTTCGTCCATTACGTTGCTTGGATTAACCTGCTTGATATTTTCAGTATCGTCAGCAAACACCTGTAGAGTTATACCGTAGGAATATTCAATATTTGTGGTGTTTTCCTTAACACCGCTTTCTTCATCTTCTAAGAATTCCTTAAAACTCTTAAGGTCATTTACATTTGTTTCCTGATACATCATTGTAAACATATCACCAAGTCGGTTGTTGGTATAAATGCGGTTATAATCACGTTCTTTTGTGATATTGTTTACATGGCTTGTCATTGATGATGACATAAAGGCGGTCATATCGGTGGTGTTGGTTTCAATTGCCAAAGGATATGAGGACATTGTTTCCGTTTGAATATCATCAATGTATTCCTGCACACCATTAGAGAGGGAAAGAATAAGAGCAATACCAATTATACCGATACTTCCCGCAAAAGCGGTGAGTATGGTACGTCCCTTTTTGGTCATCAGGTTATTAAGACTAAGTGACAGGGCGGTAGGGAAGGACATTGAAGTTTTCTTCACTTTTTCGGGAGCATTTTTGAGCTGTTCTTCATTTGTGAAGGGGTTGCTGTCGTCCACGATTTTACCGTCAACAAGCTTTATAATACGGTTTGAGTATTGTTCAGCAAGTTCAGGGTTATGTGTAACCATAATGATAAGTTTATCTTTGGAAATCTCATGTAAAATTTCCATAATCTGAACGCTGGTTTCACTGTCAAGAGCGCCTGTCGGTTCATCGGCAAGGAGAATGTCGGGGTTATTTACAAGGGCTCTTGCAATAGCCACACGCTGCATCTGTCCGCCTGACATCTGATTTGGCTTTTTCTTAAGCTGATCCCCTAAGCCAACCTTTTCTAAAACCTCAATTGCACGTTTTCTTCTTTCTGACTTTGATACACCCGAAAGTGTAAGAGCAAGTTCAACGTTTGCAAGGACGCTTTGATGGGGGATAAGGTTATAGCTTTGGAATACGAAACCGATTTTGTGGTTACGGTAGGTGTCCCAATCTCTGTCCTTGTATTTTTTTGTTGAAACGCCGCTGATTATTAAATCACCGTCGTCATACCGGTCAAGACCGCCGATAATGTTAAGCATTGTTGTCTTACCACAGCCGGACTGACCTAAAATTGAAACAAATTCATTCTCTCTGAAATCAACACTGACGCCTTTCAGAGCCTTGACTTCTGTATCGCCCATTTTATAATTCTTGACGATATTCTTTAAACTAAGCAACGCAATGCCTCCTTAAAAATCTACACATTTGCTTTTTTTGAAATATATGTTAATTTTACCACAATTTCAAGAAATAATCAATATACATTAAGTGAAATGCAGTTGAAATTTATTTTTTATATAAATATACTTGCAGTATCTTCTATATTATGATATACTATATTATGTATAAGTTTATTTGCACCAGGTGAAAGGAAAAAACAATGTCAAAGCGTCCCCATATTACTCAAACAACAAGAAAAAACTTAACAGATGCCTTTTGGAAATTATATCAAAGCAAGCCAATAGAGCAGATTTCTGTGAGAGAAATTACTGATATTGCCGGATATAACAGAGGCACTTTCTATCTGTATTTTAAGGATATATATGATGTTCTTGAAAATGTCGAAAAAGACGTACTTGATATGATGAATTCTGAAATTGACAAGTACAGAGAGTTATTAAAAAAGGACAATGCTCAGCCTAGCGCTGCTGACATTGCGTCTGCATCAATAAATATTTTTAAAGCTTGTGATTATAAGCCTCTTATTTTATTAAGTGACAGATGTGATTCCAGTTTTGAGGAAAAGCTCAGACAAACTATGTATGAGGACCTTACATCAAGACTTGTTTTTGATGACTCTATAGATGAGTATACCAAAGAATATGCAATCCATTTTTTTATTTCAGGTGTGATTGGTA
>JAZUOE010000242.1:0-9092 GCA_045604505.1 Ruminiclostridium sp.
TCACCCTTAGGTGAGGCGCTTAGCGGGATATCAGTTTCACAGGCTAACCACTCTGTAAGAGTTACCATTGACGAAGAGGGTTGTACCGCCTCTGCCTTTACGGTTATCAGCTCAGACGGTGCGGCAATGCCACCTGAAGAGGAAGTGGATTTTGTACTTGACAGACCTTTTATTTTCGTAGTAACAGGCGTTTCAAATGACCCCTTATTTGCAGGGGTAATCAATAACCCGTTGATATAAGAAAAGGGCGGCAATGCCGCCCTTATAAATTAATAATGATTGATTAATGATGAATGATTAGGGTATCGGCTGGTGCCGATTGATTTAAATAAGACTTTATAGAAATTCGCTTTTTAAAGTCAATTTTTAAATCCACCGCCGTAGGCGGCACAACAATCATTCATCATTCACTATTCATCGTTCATCAAAAGGCGGTTCCCCGCCTTTTTTATTTCATCTGTGTATAGTAAAAAATCGCAAGTTGTGTGCGGTCACGCAGGTTAAGTTTTTCAAGAATTTCACTTAAATAATTGCGCACCGTACCTTCGCTTAAAAACAATTCAGAGGCTATCTCCTTATTGCTCAGACCCTCTGCCACAAGCTGAATTATTTCCCGCTCCTTAGGGTTAATGCCGTAGCCCTCATAATCAAAATCAGGCTTACTCTTCATCAGTACAGGGAGCTTTGAAATAACCTGCTCACCGAAAACGCTCTGTCCGCCCATTACCGCCTCTAATGCGGGAGCAATTCCCTCAAAATCCTGCTTTAAAATATACCCCTTCGCCCCCATATTAAGTGCCTTTACTATGTATTCATCATCTGAAAATGTAGTCAGGTATAAAATTTTAGCCTCAGGGTGCTTTTTCAGTATTATCTCCCCTGCCTCTAAACCGCTCATTTCGTCCATTCTTATATCCATAAGCATTACATCAGGGGTGTGGCTTTCATAAAGTGAAATTGCCTCTTCGCCGTTTTTTCCTGTGGCAAGGACATTTATTCTGCCGGTGCTTTCAAGGATTGTTTTCAGGGATACCGCCACTAATTTATCATCATCAATTATTATAATATTCATTTACTGCTCCTTTTTTGGGACAGATACTATCACCTTAAACCCCTTGCTGTCAGAGGTTATGTTGACAATACCGTCTACAATTGCCGCCCTTTCACGGATATTTGAAAGACCTATGCCTGTTTCCTTTATAACCGTATCACATTTGCCGTTATCCACATAGGAAAAGCGGTAAAATGCAGGGTGTTCACTTATTTCAAGCTCAACTTCATCACCCTTGCTGTGCTTGATTGCGTTAGAAACACATTCTTTTATTATTCCGATAAAGCATAGCTTTATATTTTTTGACATGGTTTCGGAAAAATCAAAACTGCACCGCACTTTAAATTTCTCATACAAGGGCTTGACTGCCTCTTCTGATGTCAGCTTAAGGCTGATTGAGTCGTCGTGCAGGTTATGTACACTGCTCCTTATACTTGTCATAGCGTTATTCAAGGTGTCCTTTAAATCGGACAGACCTTCTTTGATTGTATCGTCCTTGTTTATAACCGAAAGCGCCCCTACCTGTAAAATAGAACGGGTCAGCATGTGCCCTACGTTATCGTGAATTTCACGGGCAATACGGTTTCTTTCCTTCATTGTGGCTATGTTTATTTCATAGTCCTGATTTTCAAGCAGACGGCGGTTTTTGTCACGTAAAAGCAGGTTTACCTCTTCAGAGGTATCTCTTGTTTTTATAAGGACATTTTCCGCATTTTCAAGGCGGGAGCTGTTTCTTTCAAGAAGAAAGGCAATAAATCCGCCGCATATTATAATAAGTAACTGCTGATATGTCAGTTGTGAAAAATTCAGAATAAGTGCAACAGGAAGTGCCGCTGTAAAAAGCGGTTTTTTTGCTGACAGAATATCGTACACCGCAACAGGTATTGTACAGCAGAACAAAGGGCTGATAAAACAGACGGCTACTTGTATAAGCAATATGAAAAATGAGTATTTTTTCTCTGAAAAGCTTTGGCTGAGTGCAGATAAAAACACTGAAACCAAAATTACCGCTACAGGCAGATATATATTCTCTGAGCCTGAAACTGCCGCTAATATAAGCAAAAGCAGTCCGCATTTATTAAGTATTCTGCTCAATTCTTCGCCCCCTTTACCACATTAAGTTTACCATAAATCTGAACGCCTGTCCATAGCTGATTGAAAAAATTACATTTGTCATATTGAAAAACTGACGTTTGGCACTTAACTTTTACGGTAAAAAATTGTATAATCTGAATGTAATCAAAAAACGAAAGGAACTATGGCTATGTCAGATACAATTGTAAAAATCGAAAATCTTGTAAAAAGATACAAGGATTTAATTGCCCTTGACCACCTTAATCTTGAAATTAAAAAGGGTGAGGTTTTCGGACTTTTAGGCCCTAACGGTTCAGGTAAAACAACTACTATAAATTGTCTGCTTTCCCTTCTCAGCTTTGACAAGGGAAAAATAGAAATCTTCGGTAAGGAAATAAAACCCGACAGCTATGACATTAAGCGCCGTATCGGTATTATCATGCAGAATGTGGCGGTGTTTGATGAACTGACGGTTGAAGAAAATATTGATTATTTCTGCGGTCTTTACATAAGAAATAAGGCAGAAAGAAAAAAATGCGTCGATGACGCAATCGAATTTGTTGAGCTTAACGAATTCAGAAAATTCTATCCTAAAAAGCTGTCAGGCGGATTACTTCGCAGACTTAATATTGCCTGTGGTATTGCCCATAAGCCTGAGCTTATTATTTTAGATGAACCGACGGTGGCGGTTGACCCTCAGAGCAGAAATAAAATCCTTGAGGGCATTCAGGAGCTGAATAAAAACGGCGCAACCATTATCTACACCTCACACTACATGGAAGAGGTTGAACAGCTTTGCACACGCATTGCCATAATGGATAAGGGCAAGAAAATTGCTGAGGGCACAAAGGAAGAGCTTAAGCGAATGATTAAAAACAGTGAAACAATCTCCGTTGAGATGATGACTCTTCCTGAAGAAACAAAGGAAAAAATTTCCGCTCTCCCCCACGTTTACAGCAATGAATTTAAAAATAATGTGCTTGAGGTTAAATTCTCCGGCGGTAATCATAACCTTATCCGACTGCTTTCCCTGTTACAGGAAAACAACATCACTTTCGGCAGAGTTTATTCCGAATTGCCAACTCTTAATGACGTATTTTTAGAGATTACAGGCAAGGCTCTCCGTGATTCTGAATAAAGAGGTACAGATATGTTTTGGCATGAATTGAAATACGACTTTTTAACCTGTCTGAGGACTAAGGAAGTCCTGCTTTGGCTTATCCTTTTCCCCCTCTTTTTGGGAACAGTTTTCAAAATCTGTTTCACTAATATAAATACAACCGAATTTACAGCTATTGATATTGCGGTAGTTGAGGTAGGTGAAAACCCTGCTTTTGATACGGTAATAGAGCAGGTCAGCAAGGGTGATGACCCTCTTTTCACCGTAACAAATACAGATAAAGAACAGGCATTAAAACTCCTTGAACAGAACGATATTGCCGGTATCATCTATGTTGATGAAGAGCTTTCAATGTCCGTTTCAGGCACTCTTACCGGTACCTCTATTGACATAAAGAAAACAATTATCAAGACCTTTACTGAGCAATTTAACCTTACACAGCAGATTATAGTTGACACCGCAGAAAACAACCCCGAAAAGCTGACAGAGGTAATTACCGCCCTTTCAAAACAGGTTTCAAGCATAGAAAATGTTTCTATCACTAACGGAAATACAGATAATATGTTGGCATATTTCCATAATCTTATTGCTATGGTAGGGCTTTTAGGCTCAAATATCGGTATCTATATTGCCATAGACCTTCAGGCTAACCTTTCGCCTAAGGGCGCAAGACGAAACTGCTCCCCTACAAATAAGCTTGTGTCAATGGCGGCGTGTCTTGTCAGCAGATTTTTAGAGCAGACTATCTGTATCGTTATAACAATCACTTATCTGCTTTTTGTACTTAAGGTTGACTTAGGGGGTAATATTCCTCTTATTTACCTTGCAGGAACACTTGGCGGAATGGTAGGTGTGGCATTCGGTTTCTTTGTCGGCTCCTTCGGTAGAATGTCCGAAAGCACAAAGGCGGCAATCTCTACGGCAGTTTCCCTTATAAGCTGTTTTTTCAGCGGTCTTATGATTTCCAACATGAAGGGCGTAATGGATATGATATTCCCCTTCTTCAATGAAATAAACCCTGCCGCTATAATTTCAGATACCTTCTACTGCCTTACAGTTTATGACGATTATCAGCGCTTTACAGAAAAGATTATAGGAATGGTTATTATGATTATACTCTTTTCAGCAGGTGGATTTTTACTTACAAGGAGACGTAAATATGCAAGTCTTTAATACATTTATGAAGGTTGTAAAGAAAAACCTCTTTATGGCAATTGTGTATACAGTAATTTTTATAATTCTTTGCTTTGCCTTTTCGGGCAGTACCACCGCAACCTCTTCTTTTGAGGACACAAGCTTAGGCGTTACTGTAATTGACGAGGACAACAGTAATGCAAGTGCCGCTCTTACAGACTATATCACTTCAAAGCATACCCTTGTGCAGATTGAAAACAGCAAGGACGAAATTCTTGACGCACTTTACTACACAAGAACAGACTATGTGCTTATTATAAAAAGCGGATATGAAGAGAAACTGTTAAAGGGTGAAACCTCTGACCTTTTCAAAAGCTACACTTCCCCTGACCCTTATGACAGCACACTTGTTGATAATGACATTAACAGATATATTTCCATGCTGACAGCAGTTAATGTGGGTTCAGGCGATTTGAGTGAGGCTCTGACTAAAACTGCTGAAATCCTGTCAGAGGAAACAGAGGTTATGGTTGAAATGTTTACTGATGATAAGGACGAAAGCCTTGATTTCCCTATTAAGACGCAATTCTACTTTAATTTTCTCCCCTACGGAATTTTAGGCTCACTTATTTCAATTCTCTCCACTGTACTTATTAAGATGAACAATGTTGAGGTTTCTAACCGTGCCCACTGTTCAAGCACATCTTCCTTTTCACAGACAGCTCAGCTCCTTTTCGGCAGCGTTGTGCTTGTAATAATCAATTGGTTAGTATTTATGATTGCGGCAATGATAATAAATGGCGGAATTTTCACGGGAAAATGTTGGTTAGCCGCACTGAACAGCTTTGTATTCGTGCTTGTTGCCGCAGGTATAGCAATCCTCATTTCCACCCTTAAGACCAACCCCAAGAGCATTGCTATGATTGCAAATATTCTTTCACTTGGAATGTGTTTCCTTTGCGGTGTATTTGTTGCGCAGTCCCTTTTAGACCCCGCAATTCTGTCGGTTGCCAAATTTCTCCCTGTTTATTGGTACGTTAAGGCAAACGATATGCTTATGTTCAACACAGCCGAGTCTTTGAACATGAACGAGTTTATGACCTGCATAGGTATAGAGGTATTATTTGCAGTTGCCCTGTTTGCAGTAATATTGCTGTTGTCAAAAACACGTTATCAGAAGAAATGAATAAACAAGAGCAGAAAGTCTTTTGGCTGACTGCTCTTTTTTAACAAAATATTTTCTCTTGCATATAGTGAAGTAGCAGTAAAGGATTATGCCTTTCTGTACATTATATGTAAAGGAGAAAGTTATGAACCAGCGTGAAATGAATATGATGCACATGTCTGACGTTTTTAAAGAACGTGTTGGCTACGCGTATGTTCCTGTACAGCGTATCGGCAAGGTTTATCCGCCGTCAAAGGCTTTACAGCAGGGAACAGTGTTCCCGGAGCTTGATATTGGAATTGAGGAGTACGAGAGGGGGCTTTGGAATGGAAAGTAACGCAAGAAATAACTGCGCACAGCTGTTGAAAAGCGTAAGTGAGGCAAGTTTTTACGTGACAGACTTACAACTCTATCTTGACACTCACCCTGACGACATCAGGGCGCTTGAAATGTTCAAAGAGGCTTGTTGTCAGCTTAAGGTTTGCCGTGAGGCATTTGAAAACTGCTGCTACCCGCTTATGAGCTGCAGCAGCGGTAAGGACGATGAATGGGATTGGCTTTTAGGCTGTTGGCCGTCGGAAAGGTTGGTGTAAGGTATGTTTATTTTTGAAAAGAGAACACAATTTCCCGTTAAAATTAACAACAAAAATCCGAAATTGGCTAGTTATATTTTATCCCAGTATGGCGGTCCCGATGGTGAGCTTGGTGCGTCACTGCGTTACTTATCCCAGCGCTTTGCGCAGACAGACAAACGAGGGGTTGCACTTCTTACTGATATAGGTACCGAAGAGCTTGGTCACCTTGAAATGATTGGCAGTATTGTTACCCAGTTGACAAAGGGCGAAGGCGCAAGAAGTTTTGACCGTTATGGAGTGGGCGATTACTACGTTGACCACGCAAACGGTGTGTATCCCTCAAGCGCCGCAGGTGTGCCTTGGAGTGCTGCAACCATTCAGAGCAAGGCAGACCCTATTGCGGATATTATGGAAGATATGGCGGCGGAGCAGAAAGCCCGTGCCACATACGACAACATTCTGCGTATGTCTGATGACCCGGACGTAAATAATGTTATAAAATTCCTTCGTGAACGTGAGGTTGTTCATTTCCAGCGTTTCGGCGATGCAAACCATACAAAGTTAAGTAGATTTTGGCACGAAAAAAGCACCGGAAAACCCGGTGCTTTTCTGCTTAAATTCATATATTCCAGATTACTTCGGCATTGCCGTCTTCATCAATAATTATCTGGTTCAAAATTATCATAGCTACTGATTTCTTGTGCTCATATCCTGCCTTTTTCCAGGATTTAGCTAAGTCAATTACAACTTCGGTTTCATCGTCTTTGGAGTGTATCTGCTCTATCCTTTCCTGTAGAACAGCCTTATCCTTTTTTAGTTTAGTTGCCTTTTCGTTGGCAAGTTTCAGTAAATCATCATTTAATGCGCCTGAAAGTATTGTATCTACTAACTGCTTTTCGTCTTTTTCGATACTCTTGATTTTCAGCTTAATATCATTAAGTTCAGCTGAGTCATTCCTTTTAGTAGTCTGCCTTGTGCTTTTAATGGCAGCTAACTTTTCAGAAATGCAGTCATAAACCATTTCTTCCAGATCCTCAGCGTAAATAGAACACTTAGGACCTTTGCAAATCTTCTTGTGGGATTTACCCGTACAGTTGAAGTAACGGCGAATTTCACCGTCCTTATTAGCTTTACCTTTGATGGTAGTCATTGTATGTCCGCATTTTTTGCAGATAACCTTGCCCGCAAGCCAACTGGTAGGATTGCTGTAGCTATTGGTAATCTGCTTGTTCTTTTCGAGCTTATGCTGACATTTAAGCCAGATATCAGAATCCACTACTCCCGGATGGGTTAGCAGGACTACTTTCATATCCGACCAGTCGGGGTTATCAGGCTTATGTTTGCTGCGGCCGTAAAGCTGTGCACCATATTCGCCTGTAAACATTGAGACATCAGTTATCATCTGGGCACCATGACGTTCATAATATTCATAAACATCTGAATCTGCCCTGACGTAAATAGGGTTCCTTAGAATCGCTGATAGCTTGGCGGTTGTCCACTCACTTCCGTTAAGCGGCAATCTGCCTTCTGCAATCAGTATGTCCTGCAAACGCCTCAGAGAAAGGTTTTCCTGAGAATAAACTTCAAATATGTAGCGAATCTGCTCAATTTCTGAAGGAACAGGACTTAGTTTCTTGGTTTTGATGTTATGGATAATAGTTGGCACAAGTTCAAATCCGTAGGGTTGCCTACCACCCATGTAAAATCCCATTTCGCTTCTGTGTTCATAAGCCTGGGTTACACGATTGATTATTGAAGTTCTTTCGAACTCGGCAAAAACCATCAGAATCTTCACAATAAGTTCGCCGTAAGGGGATGATGTATCAAATGCTTCCTGCGAAGAAACAAATTCTACATTATGATCCTTGAATTCCTGAAGAATGTTCACAAAATCCGCAAGAGAACGGCTTATACGGTCCAGCTTATATACAATAACCTTGCTGGCCTTACCTTTCCGTACAAGCTTCATCATCTTCTGAAAGCCTTCACGATTAACATTTCCGCCCGAAAAGCCGTTATCAACAATTTCAATAACCTTTTCGTCACGCTCATCGGGCTTTATCATAGTTTTACAATAGTCTATCTGCGTTTCACAGCTTATGCTGTTTTCACGTTCAACGGACTTTCTTGCATAAACAATAATAGCCAACTACCCCACCTCCTCCCTTTATAATAAGTATGAATTGAATTAGTATCAGTTAGTGCGACGCTTATGCTTTGCAGTTAAAGCGAATAGTAAATCCAGTAGAATTTGTTCCTTAGCATCAGTATCTTCGTTATTAAGAACCGTATGCTGTACCCTATGAGTAACATTCTTGATATCGGTATATTCATTCTTTAGATTCAACATTATCTTCACCTCCTAAATACAGAACCACAAACGGGCGCAGGATTTTCATCCAGTTCAATGTTATCAGTAACGATTATATGCGTAAAGTCGCAGCATAATTCATTGTTGATTAGCTCAATGATGCCTTTTTCCGAGTAGGAGAAAAAGCATTTCAAGAGCATCGGTGGTGTAATTTTTACTCCTTTCCTCATGTATTTACGGTCGTAATAGTAGCAATTCTTCACGACACCTTTTCCATCCTTATAATACTCCAGTTCAATGTAAATTGAACGGTGTAACTTGTTTTTCAAGCGAGTACGTAGTCGGGGTGGCAAGCCGTTTATCGGCTCACCATCACCCAACATAATCAAGAAACGATATTGTTTGTTCGGGTTGTCAGACCAGGCTTCAATGTAATCATCAATAGATAAGTCAGACGTCTCGTTTGAAATAAATTCAACGCCATAGAAACGTTTGTCAAGTTCGGTTGCAATTACGTCAAGCAGTTCATCAACAGGGAATGAACAAGTTTTAAGTAGCTTGGGCTTAGCTGCGTAGCGCAAATTGCCGCTTTTGCCCTGGTTACGGTCAACGTAGAAACATTCTGTTATTACATACTGCGAATTATTCCTTTCAAGTGATAG
>JAZUOE010000243.1:0-4263 GCA_045604505.1 Ruminiclostridium sp.
GACGCAGTAGCATCTATGCTTTACCTTGACTACGACAGAAGTGAATGGCGTCCTAACTGCTACGGTGGAAATGAGAATCTTGAGGCTGTGGCATTCCTTCAGAAATTAAATTCGTCATTATTTGGACAGTTCCCGAATATACTTATGATTGCAGAGGAATCAACAGCTTGGCCTATGGTAACAAAACCCGCAGATATTGGCGGTTTAGGCTTTAATTATAAGTGGAATATGGGCTGGATGAATGACATGCTCCAATATATGTCAATGAATCCTGAATGGCGTCCCGACCACCACAACAAGGTTACTTTCTCATTCTATTACGCATTCTCAGAAAATTATATCCTGCCAATTTCTCATGATGAGGTTGTTCACGGTAAATGTTCAATGCTGGATAAGATGAGTGGTCCTCGTGAACTCAGATTTGCGTCATACAGAACATTTCTTGGTTATATGGCGGCGCATCCCGGTAAGAAACTGCTCTTCATGGGTCAGGAATTTGCGCAGTTCAAGGAATGGAACTATAAAACAGGTCTTGATTGGGACGTTCTTGAATTCCCTGAACATAAACAGCTTTGGGAATATCAACAGGCTCTTAACAAGTTCTATAAGGATACCAATGAGCTTTGGGAAGTTGATAATGATTGGTCAGGCTTTAAATGGATAAGCAGTGATGATAATCAGAACAGTGTACTTATTTTCCGCCGCTTTAACAAGAAGGGTGAGGAAGTAATTGCTGTGTGTAACTTCCAGCCTAAGTATCATGAGGAATACAGCTTTGGCGTTCCTTATTATGCAGATTATGAAGAAATCTTCACTTCTGAAGAAACAGCCTTCGGTGGCAGCGGTCTTAAGAATACTAAGATTAAATCACGTCGTGAAGATATGCACGGTGAACGTTTTGCTGTTAGTATTAAGATTGCACCTATGTCTGTAATGTTCTTCAGAGCAAAGAATATTAAGGATTATGATGCTGAGCAACGCGCAAAGGAAGAAAAGAAGTTAGCTGCAAGGGCAAAGCGCGAGGCTGAAAAGAAAGCTAAAGCAGAGGCAGAGGCTAAGGTAAAGAAATCCGCAGCAAAAACCAAGAAGGCACCTGTAAAGAAAACCGAAAAGGCAGTTGCTGAAACAAAGAAACCTACAGCAAAGAAAACTGTACAAAAGTAAAATAATATAAATTCGGAGGTTAAAGAATATGAACCATGTTAAAAAGGAATGCGTGGCTATGCTCCTCGCAGGTGGACAGGGAAGTCGTTTATATGCTCTTACGCAGAATATGGCTAACTCTGCTGTTCCCTATGGCGGTAAGTACAGAATTTTCGACTTCCCGCTCTCAAACTGTGTAAACTCAGGTATTGACACTGTCGGCGTACTTACACAGTATCAGCCTTTAGTGCTTAATGAGTACATAGGTAACGGTCACCCTTGGGGTCTTGACCGTGTTCACGGTGGTGTACACGTATTACCCCCTTATGAAACAGCATCAGGCAAGTCCTGGTACACAGGTACAGCTAATGCTATTTATCAGAACATCAGCTTTATTGACCGTTACAATCCTGAATATGTTGCAGTTCTTTCAGGTGACCATATTTACAAAATGGATTATAACGCAATGCTTGATTTCCATAAGAAAAAGAATGCTGATGCTACAATCGCAGTTCTTGAGGTTCCGTGGGAAGAGGCATCAAGATTTGGTATTATGACAGCTGATGAAGAAGGCACAATCACAGAGTTTGCTGAGAAACCCGCTGAACCTAAGTCAAATCTTGCATCTATGGGCGTTTATATCTTCACATGGTCAACTTTAAAGCGTCATCTTATTGCAAATGAAATGGACGAGGGTGCATCAAAGGACTTTGGTAAGAATATCATTCCCGCTATGCTTGATGAAGGAAGTAAGCTTGTTGCTTACCACTTTGACGCTTATTGGAAGGACGTTGGTACAATCGACTCCCTGTGGGAAGCAAATATGGATTGTCTTGACCCTAATGTTCCTCTTGATTTATATGACCCCAAGTGGAAGATTTACTCCAGAAACCCTGTTATGCCTCCTCATTATGCAGGTCCTAACAGCAAGATTGAAAATTCAATGATTGCTGAAGGCTGTGACATCAACGGCGAAACAGATTTCTCCGTACTTTTCGCAGGAGTTACCATTGAAGAGGGCGCAACCGTTCGTTACAGTATCGTAATGCCTAACACAGTAATCAAGAAGGGTGCTGTTGTTGAATATTCAATTGTCGGCGAGGACTGTGTAGTTGGTGAGGGCGCACATATTGGTGAAAAGCCTGAAAATGTTGAAAACAGAGATGAATGGGGAGTTGCAGTTATCGGTCCTGGTGTTAGTGTATCCGATAAGGCAGTTGTAGCACCCAAGGCAATGATATCAAAAGATATATAAACACATAATCAGAAAGGAACTTTAATAAAATGGCTAATATGTCTAATGTACTTGGTCTTATCTTTGCCAATATGCACGAATTAACTGTAACTGACCTTACAAAGAATCGTGCTATGGGTTCTATTCCTTTTGCTGCAAGATACAGACTTATAGATTTCCCTCTTTCAAACATGGTTAACAGCGGTGTTAATAATGTTGGCGTTGTAACAAAGTCAAACTATCAGTCACTTCTTGACCATATCGGTTCAGGTGATGAGTGGGATTTATCAAGAAAAACAGGCGGTCTTCACTTCCTCCCTCCGTACAGCAACGCTTATGGCAGTAACGGACTTTACAGAGGCAGACTTGAGGCGCTTTCAGGTGTCAGCACCTTTATCAGCAAGGCCGATGCAGAATATGTTGTAATGACAGACTGCGATTGTATTGCTAATGTTGACTACAAGAAGATTGTTGACGCACACGAAGAAACAGGTGCAGATATTACAGTTGTTTACGGCAAAAAGCTTTTAACACCCGAACAGACTAAGACAAGAACTGTTTTAAAGGTTGATGATAAGGGCGAGGTTTATGACGTTCTTATTCGTCCTGAAATGGCCGGTGAATTTGATGTCAGCATGAACATTTTTGTAATGTCTAAGGAATTCCTCATGAAGATTATCAACGAGTCTGCAAGTAGAAATCTCTACAGCTTTGAAATTGATATTCTCCAGCACAGACTTAAGGAATTCAAGGTTTGCGGTTATCTTTATGAAGGCTATTATTCACAGATTGACGGTATTCAGGCTTACTATCAGGCAAACATGGATATCATGAAGAAGGAAGTAAGAACTGAACTCTTCAATCTCACAGACCCCATTTACACAAAGATTCGTGATGAGGCTCCCGCTAAGTACGGTCTTGAGGCATCTGCTAAGAACAGCCTTATTGCTGATGGTTGTATTGTAGAAGGAACAGTTGAAAATTCTGTTCTCTTCCGTGGCGTAAAGGTTGGTAAGGGTGCAGTAGTTAAAAATTGTATCTTAATGCAGAATACAGAAGTCGGTGACAAGTGTGAGCTTAACTATGTAATTGCTGATAAGAATGTTAAGGTTGGCAACTACAGAAGTCTTTGCGGTACTGTTGATTATCCTGTATTTATCAATAAGGATTCCACTGTATAATTAAAATAATTCACCGCACAAGTATGTCTTGTGCGGTGTGATTTTTAAAGGAGAAGTAATATGCCTTTCATTAATGTAAAAACAAATTCAGCAGTTCCTAAGGAAAAGGAACTTGCAATCAAAACACAGCTTGGTCAGGCTATAACTACAATTCCCGGTAAGTCAGAGGCTTGGCTTATGGTGGGGATTGAACCTGAATACACTCTCTATTTCAAGGGAACAGACGAACCTTGTGCAATGGTAGAGGTAAGTATTTTAGGAACTGCCTCTTCAGATGTTCTTGCAGCACTGACAAGCAATATCACCGGAATTTTAACGAACAATCTTGGTGTTGCGCCTGATAGGGTATATGTAAAGTATTCACAGCACCCTGAATGGGGTTGGAACGGAATGAATTTATAAAAGAAAACGGTAGGGCAGGTGCCTTACCGTTTTTGTCTTATTCCTCATCTACTTCTTCATTCATAAGTTTTAAGCTTTTTCTTGCAAGGAAATATGTAATAATATGCGATATATAGAGAATCGCCATAAATATTCCTGAAAATAAGTTTGCGATAGATTCTCCGTCAAGATATCTGTTTACAGCAACAATAGTATATCCAAACCCTATAATTGACATAATAATAATTCGTAAAGGATTTGAGGCATTTGCTATGAAATCAGGGTTGAGTGAACTTTTAGCGGTACTTTTTATTGCAAAAAATA
>JAZUOE010000244.1:0-2766 GCA_045604505.1 Ruminiclostridium sp.
TCCTTTATTAAGGGAATATTTTCAAGTACGGAAATAATAAGAATTATGATTGTAACAAATATCAGGGGCATATAAAGCTCACTAGGCCCCGAACTGCCTTCGGTATATTTATAAAGGTCAGCAAATCTTGAATAAACAACAAGTGTTCCTGCAAAGCCTAAAAGTGAAAGAACAGATGCAGTTTTGAAAAATTTGCACATAGTAAGTATGGCAGGAATTATATAACCTATTATAGCTGTAATCAGCCATATTATGATTGCAGGGTCATTGGCAATATCAGCAGCTACAATATCATCACCTGTAGCAAGAATAAAAACAGGGAAGAGTATTCCACAGCCGATTCCCCAAATTGCGGTTAAAATCAGCATTATTATTTTTAAAATTATTTTAATTATTTTCATATTTTTTTCCTTTGCAGAATATAATTTAATACCTGAATCTATAATAGCACAATTTTGTTCAAAAGGCAATAACAATCTTTAAAAACTTCCACTTATATAAGCTTTAATCCTGCAGATTATATTAGCGACAGGTGGAATGAAGTCGGAAAAGAAAGGATAAGAAAATATGAAGATAAAACCATTGTATATATCTGTTATTTCCGTTATGATTGCTGCAGTTTCAGGAATACTTATAGGAAATAACGATATTAATGCAGCAGAGTGTTTCAATAGTAAAAAAACAGAGGAATGTGCTGTTTATGAAGAACGAAAAACCCTTGTACCCTGCGGCACACCTTTTGGCATAAAAATGCTGACTAACGGGGTAATTGTCACAGATTTCGGCACTGTAAATTCACAGTCAGAGTGCGTTTCTCCTGCGGAAATTGCAGGGATTAAAAAAGGGGATATAATAGTTTCAATAAACGATATTTCAGTTAATGACAGTGTTTCCTTAAGCAATGCTGTTCAGAAGGCGGGGGCGGAATGTACAATTGAAGTAATCAGAAATGATGAACTCATAAGCCTTATAGCGGCACCTGTCCGCTCTGAATCGGACGGGCAGTACAAGCTAGGATTATGGACAAGAGATAGCTGTGCAGGTATCGGTACCATGACATTTTATGACCCTGAAAATGACATATTCGGCGGCTTAGGTCACTCTGTAAGTGATATTTCAACAGGCATGACACTGCCGCTTTTAGAAGGGCAAATAACAGCAGTAACAATTACGGATATTCTGAAAGGGACAGACGGTTTACCGGGAGAATTGTGTGGTGCGTTCATATCGGACAAGGAAACAGGAACAGTAGAAATTAACAGCGACTATGGAGTTTTTGGTTATTCGGAAATTGCTCCTGTAGTAAATGAGCCGATGGAAATTGCGTACAGTGATGAAATCAAAAAGGGAAAGGCGACAATTTACACTACAATTGCCGGAATGATGCCCTCAGAATATGATATTGAAATAGAAAAAATAGATTATGGCAGCAAATCTGCGTCAAGAAATATGACAATACGTGTTACAGATGAACGGTTGCTTGATAATACAGGCGGGATTGTGCAGGGAATGAGCGGCAGCCCTATTATTCAGAACGGACGTATAGTAGGTGCGGTAACTCATGTTCTTGTAAATGATTCAGCAATGGGTTACGGTATTTTTATAGAAAATATGTGTAATGAGGCGCAGATTTTAGAGATAAATTAAAAAACAGCGGTTATACCTTAATGGCGTAACCGCTGATTTTATTAAAACATATTGTTTCTTATTTCCTTTGTTGCGTAAGCACCCTCTAATGTCTGTCCCTCTACATCAGGGTGCAGACCGTCCATAAGATATTTACCCTTACCGCCTATAATTTCAAATTTTTCACAGATTCCGCAATTGTGGAAGCAGTCTACAATCTGAGCATTCATTGCTCCTGCGATTTTTTTCATTACAGTTTCAATCTGTAATTCGATTTTACGATTATGTTCGGGAGTTGCAGTCTGAATAGGTGTAAGAACAAAAACTCTGGCTTTTGGAAATTCTTCCATAATTTTCTGAATACACCAGCGCATTGCTCCCGCCTCAGTAAAGAGATTTATATTTTCGTTATCGTCAAGGTTTTTGCCTTTCAGAGCGGTTTCAGCATCGCCAAGACAGTTTATATCATCATTAGTGCCCATTGCAAAAGCAAAAATATCAGGAACAGGAGCAATTCCGTTTTTTACATCAGATATAAAATGCTCAATATGTACAACAGCGCAGTTATTAGCTCTTTTCTGCAGCTCTTCAACGTCATCTGTAGGCTCCCAACCGCCGCTTATCCCTGCAAAATCGGGGTCATTATAGCTTTGTGTGGTGACAGTACCATTTTTGCAGGTGATTGTTCTTTTATACCATACAGCACTTCCGACAGCGACATTATGGTGACTTGCCAAACCAAGATTATTAAAAACGTGCCAAGACCATTGATTTCCTGCGGTAATACTATCTCCGTCCACGCCAAAATTTAACTTTGAAAAATCCATAATAAAACGTCCTTTTAAATTTAATTTTCTATATTATACCATTTTTGATATTATAAATCAACACTAAATTTGATTTTTTATAAATCAGAATAAAAATATTCCCGCAGACAGGCACTGCGGGAATCAACTTGTAGAAAAAATCTTATTTTTCAAAAAACGAGCGTAGCGAGTAATATAAAAGTTTTCGGTCAAGCCTTTTACAAAAGGCTTGGCGGGGGCAAGGGGCGGCAGCCCCAAATACTTGTGAGTATGTTTTCGCTACAAAATGGAGTTTATCGACAAACTGAAGCCTGTAAGAGCGTATGCTTTTACA
>JAZUOE010000245.1:0-6060 GCA_045604505.1 Ruminiclostridium sp.
CAAAGAGCAGAAAAAAGCGGAGATTTTTTTGATGAACTGCCTAAATCCCCTTTATATATCGTATGCGAGGACGAGGATAAGAATACTATAGTAGATATAGTAATGTCAAATGCACGAACAGGTGAACATGGTGACGGCAGAATTTTTGTATCCTCAGTTGAGGAGGCTTACACCATAAGCACAGGTGAGGAGGGGCTGTGATATGAAAGAGATAATGGCGTTTATCCGTACACAAAAGGTTGAGGATACACGAAAGGCTCTTGAACTTAACGGCTTTTATGCTTACACCTGCCGTAAGTGCTTAGGACATGGTAAAGAACGGCTCTCGTCAGCGGGAAAAAGTCTTGTACAGGCAATGGACAGCAGTGAGAACCGCAGACTTATTGCTAAGCGCTACTTTACTGTCATTGTAGATGATGAAGATGTAAAAAGGGCGGTAAAAATCATCATTGAGGCAAATCGCACCGGAAATCCGGGTGACGGTAAGATTTTTGTCAGAAGTCTTGATGAAAGCTATTGTGTAAGGACAGGAGAAATTAATAATTTAACAACATAAGAAAAGGCATTCACAAAATCAGTGAATGCCTTTATTGTTTTATTTAGGCTCAGAGGGTGTTTTATCGGGAATATAAAGCTCAGGGTATTCAGAGTACATTGTGTAATAGTATTGCTCCATTACGTCTTTATAGGACATATTGCCCTTAAAATACTCTTCAAAAAGGTAATAGCAGCCATAATCGTAGTAGAAGTACGCATCATAAATACTAATACCCTCTTTAATACGACAGCCCTTTGCAATGTCTGCAAAGACTTCATAAGTATTCTGACCGCCTAAGAAGTCGTTCTTTATGCCCTTTTCCGCCATTTTGTTGAGAACCTTTTTGTTGTTGGGGTAAATCATTTCATCATCGGATTTTGCCATTTTCATCATGGTGTTATAATCGCAGCAGAGCTTTTTGATAACATCTGCAGCAAGAGCCTTGTTGTCGCTATTTGCCGCAACTGCAATATAGGAACCGCCCCATGTGTAGTTTTCAGGTCCTTCAACTAATGCCCAGTCACCGTAAATACCCTCATCTGAATAGTCATTTATATTATAGTCGTATGATAAGGAGTTGCCGGGCAGGACGAAATTAACACCCCAAGTAGAATAGAAGAAACCGAAAACATTGCTGTTCTCAGTATGTTCCATGCTCCAATCGTAACTCCATGTGCCGCTGCCTGAACAGTAGCCGTTATCGTAAAAACGCTTACTGATTGCCAACCACTTACGCATATTATCGCTTAAGGCGATTTCATTTCCGCTGACAAAACGGTCAGCCTCATTGTAGAAGAAGGGTTTTGACATAACATCGGTGTTAGAAACCATATAATAGCCCTTTTTCTTCATTTTTTCTGCAGTTGTTTCAAATTTTGACCAGCTTGAAAGGTAATTCTGCACCTTTTCGGGGTCGTCTGTACCTAAAACTTCTTTTGCAATAGAGCGTCTGTACACAAAGCCGCCAGGGCACACCTGCCATGCGGCAGCCTTTAGCTTACCCTCGTAGGTACAGATATCTTTTGTGACCTGATACATATATTTTGTATCGTCATCGGTAATTCCCAGCTCATCAAGGTTTGCTACAAGGGGACTTGCCAGATACTTGTCAGCATTATCTTCCTCAAAAAGGAAAATATCAACGGGCATTCTTTTATCTATACCTAAAAGGGACTCGTCAACAGCCTCATCGTATCTGTTTTGTTCAAAAGTGTTTATAATAAAGTTTATTGTTACATCGCCTATCATGTACTCATTTTCTTCGGTGTTGTAATATTTTTGGAATATATCCTGAAATTCCGTGTTCCATAAATAAATGTTAAGTTCTTTGCCTGTATCATTCAGATTTGGCTTTACGGTGATTTTCTTGCCGTATTTTTTACCGTCTATTTTTGCATAAATAGTTGCTGTACCGGCACCGACAGCAGTTACTTTTCCCTTTGAAGATACTTTTGCAATAGTCTTGTCACTGCTTGACCATTTTATAGTCTTACCTTCGGTTTTACCTTTGAGTTTAAGGGTCTGAGTATCGCCAATGTCCATGCTTGTTGTTTTTGCGTACAGGCGATACGCTTTTACTGTCACTTTGCATTTGTAAGTTTTGGAATTATACTTTGCAGAAATGGTGACAGTGCCTGTTTTCTTGCCGGTAACCTTGCCGTTTTTTACTGTGGCAATATTTTTGTCACTGCTGCTCCATTTAACGGTGCCTTCGGCATTTTTCAGCGTGAGAGAGCGAGTTTCGCCTATTGCGACAGTCATATTGCTGCCGCTAAGCTTAGGTGCTGCGGCAACAGCATTTGTGTCCAGCATACACATCAGCACTGCCGCTGTCAGCATAAGTGCAATTGCCCTCACAAAAGTTGAAAAGCCGCTTTTTAAGTTGCTTTTAATCATGATTTCCTCCTTATAATTTGATGACTTTATTATAGCACCGCAACATAGCGCTTGTCAACGACTTTGGTTAAACTGTAATTATTTGTAATAAATTGGTAACAAATTGTAATAAAAAAACAACAACCGCCTCAAAAAGAGAGGCGGTCATTGTTTATTTGGTTGGGATAGCGGGATTTGAACCCACGAGTGACGGAGTCAAAGTCCGTTGCCTTACCGCTTGGCTATATCCCAGTATAGAGGGCAAGAGAAACTTGCCCTTGTTTTTTAGAGTTCAATTTTACCGTAAAGTGCGGTTTCCTTTTCCATATCAACAGTTTCCTGTGAATATTCAACAGGTTCAGACTGTGTACGCTTATATTCTCTTTCAAATGATGTAGAGAAACCTGTGGACTGACGGTAGCTCTTGCCTGTAGAAACAGTGTGATTGCCTCTGCCACGTCTTTCACCCTTGTTGTATGTGGGCTTTGCGTTTGCGGAAATAACAACCTTTCTGAAAGGCTCTTCACCGATAGAGTTACTGAAAACACCTTCGATTTCTGCAACCTTACTGTGAATAATACGTCTTTCATAAGGGTTCATAGGCTCAAGAGTAACACGACGGCCCTGCTTTAACACTCTATGAGCGGTCTTTACAGCAAGAGCCTCAAGAGTTTCCTTACGCTTAGCACGGTAGCCGTTGCAGTCAACAGAAATGCGGCAGTAGGATTCTTCCGCCTTGTTACTTGCTAAAATTGTAAGATACTGAAGAGCGTCAAGTGTTTCGCCGCGTCTGCCGATTACAACACCGAGCTTGTCGCCGACAATATCAAGAAATACAGTTTCACCGTTAAGGGCGGTTTCAATCTTGAAATCTTCTGCGCCTAAAGCAGTAAGTACTTTTGTAAGATATTTTACAGCGTTCTTTACCTTTTCGCTTTCAAGGGGGTTAACGCCCTCAGGAGCAGTTACAACTGTCTGCTCTTCTTCTACTGCAGGGGTTTCTTCAGTTTCTGCAGTTTTAACAGGTTCAGCAGCAAAAGCTCTGATTTTAAATTCACCCTTCATGCCAAACAGCTTTTTTACAGGGCGTTCAAGAATTTCGTACTGAATATCACTTTCTTCAATGCCACAGGCAGTAAATTCGTTGACAGCCTGTTCCTTAGCGGCCTCTTCAGTCTTAGCTGAATAAATTTTCTCCATTAAACTATTCCTTTCCTGTCATCAAAAATCATCATCATCAGATTCAATATATTCTTCTCCGTATTTTTCAGCGTCAGCTTTTCTTGCCGCCTCCAGCTTTTTACGGTTAAGTTCTTTTATTTCCTTTTGTGTCAGTTCAGAAAGACGCTGAGTTTTTTCGGTAGTGTTACCTTCTGCGTCAACTTCAATGACCTTTGCTCTCTGCTCTGTCTTTGCAGCAGCAGCTTCCATTTTTGCCTTAGCCTCAGCACGGATTTTATCTCCGGGCCAGAACTTTGCAGTAATAACAACCTGAATCAGGCTGCACAGGTAGCTGAGTGCCCAGTAGAAACCTGCACCTGCAGGAACGCTGAAAGAAATCCACAGAGAAACAAGGGGCATAATGTAGAGTAACAGCATAGTGCTGCCGCCCTGCATCTGAGCCATCTGAGGATTCTGTTTCTTCTGAATGCTCTGCTGAATAAATGTCTGCGCATAAGCAAAGAGAAGTGTAATAAAGGGGATAATGAGCAGAGGACTCCAGCTTAATGTAGGAGTATCAATAAGATTGATAGGTCCGAAATACATATTTTCAAGGAGATTTTCAAGTCTGCCCATAAGCTCATCGGAAATATTTTCGTTAAGCTCAAAAAGTTCACGGTGGTTTGTGTTTTCAAAAGTTTTAAGCGCACGTAATTCACCGTAAAGGGACTGCTCACTGTAGTAATTGTTAGCAATAGTATTTACCGCATTCTTTACTTCAGTGGAAAGACGAGAGTTTTTGCTTGTAATAGCCTTAATCTGCTCGTCGTCAAATATACCGTAAACAGAAAGCTGCTCTGCTGTAACAACAGTTTCGCTCTGCGCGGTTTTGTAATCAAAATCATCAGCGAAAACAACCTGATTAGAGGTTTTCTTACCGTTTTCGTCCTTGCCTGTAACAAGTGTGATTGCGGCAGCATCACCGTTTTTGTAAGCAAGAATAATTTCTGCGTCCTCAGGACTAGCTAAAATAGCCTGAGCAATATCAATTTCTTCGGCTGTTTCAACAATAGCGCTGATTTCAGCCTTTTTGAAATGCTCCATGTGTGTCATAGGCTTATAAACTACGCCGATGATACCAAAGAGGATAAGCATGGAAATCATCATTGTACCGCAGCCGCCGGTAGGATTATAACCTTCCTTCTGCAGCTTGGTAAGTTCTTCCTGCTGTTTTTCGGGGTTGTTCTTATATTTTCTTTGGATTTCCTGAACTCTGGGAGCATAGAGCTGGGAAATAGCCATATTTTTCTGCTGTTTTAAGTGCAGTGGGAATAAAGCCGATTTAATAAGAAGTGTAAAGATAATGATTGACCAGCCAACGTTCTGTACAAGAGCGTAGCAAAGCCACATGATGTAGCCTAAAGGCGTACCGATAAGTGTGTAAAGCCAGTTAATTTTTAATCACCCTTTTTTGTTCCGTTGTTTGCTTTGTCTTTTTTAAAAAAGTAGAATTCTTCAGGGACGGGGTCATAACCGCCCTCATTAAAGGGATTACATCGTATAATCCTTCTTATAGTCAAATAGCCGCCCTTGATTGCTCCGAAACGACTCAAAGCAGTAAGTCCGTACTGCGAACAGGACGGATAAAATCGGCAGCAAGGCGGCAGAATTTTAGATAATGTCAATCTGTAAAGATGTACAATTCCGATAAGAATATACTTCATATTAACACAAATTGCGGATTTTACGGAAAACAGCGTCCCTTTTGAACGCGTTTTCCAAATTATCCGATTTTCTTAGATTTCGGTATAACAAGGGGGAGCAGCTTTGTGTTCATAAGCTTTAGGATTTTCTGAGATTTCTGCTCTGCTGTCAGACTTCTTGCCACAAAAACGAAATCGTATCTTTTTTCCGTCAACTGACGCAAATCGTGGTCAAAAATTCTGAAAGCCTCTCTGATAACACGTCTTGAGCGGTTTCTTTTAACTGCATTTCCTATTTTCTTCCCCGTAACAATACCGCAGCGATTTTTACGACGCTTATTTTCCTTGAAATAACAGACGAAAGCGTAATTTACGCAGGTTTCGCCTTTTTTGAACAGGAATTTAAATTCACGGTCGTTTTTGATACTGAAAAATCTTCTGGAATATTCTCCCATTTGATTATTAGTATGTTAAGCTCTTTCTGCCCTTAGCACGTCTTCTTGCAAGTACCTTACGGCCGTTAGCAGTCTCCATTCTTTTTCTGAAACCGTGTTCCTTTTTTCTCTGGAGTTTCTTAGGCTGATATGTTCTTTTCATTTGTGTGACCTATCCTTTCTTAATCGGGGCAGCTCTTCGTCCTGCGTAAGTCGCAAGGTTAAGCCGTTCCTCCGTGATTTTAATTTACTTGGGAGCATACTTCCCCCATAGCTTAGCCATATTATTATAAAGTCGGATCGTAGCCATGTCGTTCTGTGAGCCAAGGAGTTGACTGCCTTATTTGTC
>JAZUOE010000246.1:0-6708 GCA_045604505.1 Ruminiclostridium sp.
TTGTGAATGTAATTTTTATAGCAGTAAATCCGTCAACTGATAATCTCTCTGAATCTCTTGACTACATATCAGCACTTGCAGATTATTTAGGCAATCAGAATGATAGCTTTATGATAAGCAATAAAGAAATGTATTCCGATACGGAATGTGCAGACAATCTTTATGAGATTTTTGAAAATGGAATTATCGGTTATGCCATGCCTGATGAGATATACAGGACAGATTTTACACGCTACCTTTCGGGAGAACTGACCATTGATGAATTTATAATTGAGGCAGACAGAAAATTATCTGCTTATCTTAATGAATAATGTAATATAGTTGGCAAAAAACAGATGTAATAATTGAGGTGAGGAAATTGAAATGGAACACAAAATGTAAGCTCTGTCTTTTACCTAGTTTAATCGGTACGGCAATATTCTTCGTAATTCCTTACATAAGAGTACTTTACTACTCCTTGATTGACAATCAGTTCCGCCGTGATTTTGTGGGACTTGAAAATTATGCTGAAACCTTGCAGAATGAATATTTTCAACTTGCATTGAAAAATTCTCTTCTGCTCATCATAATTTGTGTTCCCGTGCTTATTATTTCGGCGCTGATAATTTCACTTGTGCTTTCTTACGGTATAAAATTTGTCAGAAAAACACGATTTGCATTTGTTATGCCTATGGTTATTCCTACAGCAAGTATTGTGTTGATATGGCGGAGTGTTTTTGAAAATGATACAACGGTTCTGCCTATTTATCTGCTGTTTATATGGAAGAATATGGGTATATGTATTGTGCTTTTGACAGCGGCATTCACTACAATCGAACAAAGCATTTATGAGGCAGCACGGCTTGACGGTGCAAATAGTTTTATTCTGCATACAAAAATCACAATTCCAATGATTATGCCAACGATATTTTTTACTGCACTTTTGTCTATTGTAAACAGCTTTAAAATTTTTAAAGAAAGTTACCTTTACTACAATACAAATTACCCGCCTGACCATAGCTACACCCTGCAGTATTATATGAATAACAATTTTCTGAAATTAGATTATCAGAGCCTTGCTGCAAGTGCAGTTTTAACGTCAATTATCGTCTTTTTTATAGTAATAGGCGGAATGGCGGTTCAGCGGAGGTACAGACAATGAAAAGAATTATTGCGGTGATATTTTTTCTGCTTTCAGTTGTTTTTATAATGCCTGTAATTGCAACAATTATGTTGTCATTTGGCAGCGGTTTTCAGGGTTATCTTGACTTGCTTTTTGATTGCTTTGTATTCTATCCGATGTTTTGGAACAGCGTTATTTATGCGGTAGTTATAACTATTGTTCAGTTAGTGATAATTATACCTTGCGCTTTTGGTTTTTCACAGGCAAAATTTAAAGGAAAGGGTGTGCTTTATACATTCTATATTGTGCTTATGATGATGCCCTTGCAGGTGACAATTTTGCCGAACTATATAGGACTTCGGGATATGGGACTTATCGACACGCCTTTCGGTATAATTCTACCTATGATTTTCAGCCCTTTCGGTGTTGTAGTAATGCATCAATATATGAAAAATATTGATAACTCTGTCATTGAGGCAATCCGCCTTGAAACAAGTTCAGTTATCCGTATTATGCTGACCTCTGTTGTACCGCAGATGAGGGTTTGTATTTTTGCTGTTGCACTATTCACTTTTGCAGACTGTTGGAATATGGTGGAACAACCTATGTTGTTTCTGAAAGATGACAGCCTTAAAACCTTGTCTGTGTTTATAACCAATGCGCAGAATTATGAGGGTGATGTGCTGTTTCCGGCGGCAGTAATTTTTATAATTCCGGTACTGTTATTGTATCTGTTTTGGGGCGAAAGTTTAGAGAAAGGCTTGACGCTAGGTGAGGTGTTATGAGTAAAAAGATATTGATAAGTACTACCGTGTTGTTTTTTTCAATAATGCTATTTCTGTCGCTTTTTGCAGAGAAAATTCACAATGCAAGTCTTCCAAAAGTAACTGTTTCCCGCCCTGAAACATACATTTTTGAAGAAACTTATACAGATGAAAATGGCGAAACGTATACCTTTTACACAGAGAAATCTGCTCTATCCAAAGAACAGCTTGAAAATGACATTTATGTTATGTATTCAGACGAAAAGAATGGCACTAAACGACATTTTGTAAGGCTGACGCAGGTTGTGACAGGTATAGAAAAGGACGGCTATTTTGAAATTATCTCAGGGATAAATTATGGCGAAAAGATTGTTATAAGCAGTACTGCTGAGCTTTATGACGGGGCGGAGGTTACAATAGCATAAAATACTCCGGCATCATAAAGGTGCCGGAGTAAAACATTGTAAATTATTTACATTTTCATGAGCGCACTTGCGGTAAACCACATTCCGCTTGTCTTATACTTGTAAACTCCGCCGTTTCTTTCGCAGACTTCGTTTATGATTTCCATGCCAAGTCCGTGATTGTCGCTATCGTTTTTCTTTGAAAACAACCTTCCCGTATCTTGCCTGTAAACTTGGGAGAAGGTGTTTTTTACGATAATTGTAATATAGTTCTTGTAGGAAAAAATCCGTACATTGACAGTTGATGTTTCTGCTTTTTCTGCCGCCTCTATTGCGTTGTCCAAAAGATTTGAAAGCACAGAGGAAATATCCGAAAGAGGAGTTTTTATTTCGGGTAAAGGCTCAAGAGAGTAGCTGAATTTTATATCCTTGCTTTCGCAGACTGCGGCTTTATATGCAACAACTGCGTCTATAAGGCTGTTGCCTGTGGTTTCAGAAAGTACAGGCTGTAATTTATCTGCATTTTCGCTGATTTCAGAAAGCAGTTCTCTTGCCTTGCCGCTTTCACCGTTTTCAATAAGCATTGCGGCACTCATAAGGTGATTTTTTATGTCGTGCCGTATTTTTTTCAAGCGCTTTGACGTTTGGAACTGTACCGCAAGTTGTTCCTTTACGGCACTGTAATCGGAACGGAGAGTGTATATCTGCTTTTCGCGTTTGTAGGCATTGCAGATTTCTGTAAAGAAATTTATAACCATAAGACTCATCAAAAGGAACGCAACCGAAACAATCACTATAAGCAGGGCATTTTCCGTTTGTGAGCCGTCGAGAGTGTAAAAGCTTACAAAAACTGCCGCTACAAATTGAAAGACCGATATTACAAAGGAAAAGTGCAGCCACACTTCTTTTATAGCATCTGTCTTTTCTTCGGAAAGGAGTCTGTATATGGCGTAAAGCACTCCGCCACCCATAGCGGTAATAGTAATTAAAATAACTGTGTGATTTAAAATACTGTTTTCAAAAACAACCCCGAAATCTTCTCCCATAATACAGATAAATAGACTTTTTCCGATAATTTCCGTTACGGAAAAGCTGTATGTACAGGTTACCGAAAGAGCAAAAATCCTGTGGAAATTTTCTTCAAAAAGGGCTAGTCCCGTTAATGCAAGGGTGGTAACTGAGATAATTGTATATGCCCAATAAGGAAGAAATGTTCCACCAAAAGACACAGCGGAAAGAACTGCAGTTCCCGTTATAAATGGCAGTAAGGATTTAGTTTTCTGTGTTCCGAGAGAGCGTAGAAACAGCAATGACAACAGACATTTCGCAATGCAGAAAATAAAATCTACAAAAATCATAGCTCTGTCCTTTCCGTAATATATTCCGAAATTTTCAGCATAAGCTCTTTGGATTTTCTTCTGCTTAAAGGAAGTTTTTCGCCGTTATCCATTTCTATATCTATACTGTTTACGCACTTTATTTTGCTTATGTTTGCACAGTACCCTCTGCATATCTCGAAAAAACCCTTGCTTTCAAATTTCTTTATAAGTTCGGTTATGCGTTTTTCTGTTAGCTCGTATATCATATTTCCGGTTTTAAGATACACGGTACGTCTTACGCAGTAGAAACAAAATATATCGTCAACCGCAATTTTCACTACCGACTTTTCCTTGTTTTTAACCGTTTCAAAAAGCATATATTCAGGGCTGTGGGCCTTGTATTCGGTGATAACACGGTTTATTTCCGAAAGCATTTTTTCATTGTCACTGTCTTTTGGGATAAAGGCGTTTATGCGGTAGGGAATTGTATTGAAAACCTCCGCTTTATAGGAAGAAATAAACAGGAGAAAGAAAGCCGAATCAAACACACGGAGCTTTTCCGCAACAGCCTTACCGTTTATTTCAGGCATATCTATATCAAGCATTACAATGTCGTATATATTGCCTTTTTCAAACTCGGAAATCAGCTTATTTCCGTCAGTGAAAAAGGAGATTTCGCATATTGTTTCAGTTTCCTTCGCTGCATGATTTATAATTGGTGAAAGAGTATTTTTCATATATTCGTTGTTGTCATCGCAGACTGCAATTTTCATAATAACACCCCCATTATACCAAGTATACCATATCAAAAAAATAAGGTCAATGGAAAACGATGACCTTTGGGTGCGTTTTTCGTACCACTGGGTAAAAATCACTTGAAATGTTCTCTTTTGAATGTTATCATTGCCTTAAAATAACACACAAGGAGAGCATTATGAAAAAGCTTATTATTTTATTATTAACTGCATTTGTTTTATCGTCCTGTTCCGCAAAGCCTAAGCAGCAGACTGCCACCACTAGCGTAGCCACAGCATCGGCAGAGGCGTGGGAATATGAGTTTTATGTGGAGGATATCGACTACTACATGTTAAAATATATTGATGCAACGGATAAGGTTACAGAGGCAAATGAACTTATGGATTATACTGCATTGAAAGAGGGTTACGGCGAGTGTGTTCAGGCACTTGATAAATTTTATGAAATTGCATATCCCGAGCCCCTTGAAGAAAAGCACAGTAAGTTTCTTTCCGTAATCGACAGAGAAAAGAGAATTTATGAAATACTTGAAGAAATATACGCCTATTGTGTTAAATATGACAGCCCTGAACCCGACCTTACTCCCGAAGAACAGTCAGAAATTCAGAGCCTTCGGGATGAACTTGACATCCTTTATAAGGAGTCCGAGAACGATATCAGCATGTGGGATGCAAAAACCGCTGTTTTAGAAGAAGCGTATTCATATCTTGGCTTGACATACGAACAAAATATCACATACATATATGAGGAATAAAATGATAAGTCTGTTATATCCTGAAAATTATCAGAAAAGCGGCAATTCAATCTATCAGAATACGGTAGAAAGCCTTGAACTTGACTATATCGCAATGCTTATTTGTCCATATAATACCGACTTTGCCCTGAAAGTGCTTACCGAGCTTATAACCGATGAAACGGTAATAAAATGGCGGCAGGATATTCTTGAAGATTTTATGAATGTTCCCCAGCTTGAATTGAAACTTTACAAGAGTATCCACACCATTTACGAGGGTGCATTGTCTGTTTATGCAAAATCGGGTTCTACACAGTCTTTTTTTGAGCTTAATGAAAACATAAAGAATATTGAAAGCTTTCTCGAATGTATGGAAGACTGTCATAAATTTATATTAGAACACGGAAATAGGCTTAAATCCGACGGCGTTAAAGCCGTACTTATGGAAATAGAAAACCGCTACAATTCCGACAGCTTTAAAAAGCTTATTAATGAGGTGGAAGAACTGAAATCCGCTCTTAACAGCGGTATTAAGAGCGTCACCTTCGGGGTGAATTTCGATAATCTTCTTCGCCCTTCGGAAATAATGCTTTTATCGGCGGATAAAGAGCCACTGAAACGTAAAACAGTTTTTGAAAAACTCTTGAAAAAGGGCAGCTCTGCCGAGCCTTTGAGCGAGATATATGCACGGAAATGCAAGGACGGAACGCTGGATGCAGTAAATGAAAAGCTGTTCAGTGAACTTGATAAGCTTGGTGGTGATTATATTAAGCGGTTTAATACTGCCATAAATCTTTGCTATGAAGAAAGTACGGATTTCCTTGTGAAGTTAGCGCCACAGATTGATTTTTATGTAGGTGCAAAAAAACTGTGTGAAAGAATTACACAGCTTGGATTACCATATTGTCGTCCTGAAATTCTGCCAAAATCAGAGCGCATATTTATCTGCAAAAATATGCACGACCCTGTGCTTTCAAATAAGCTGGTGACATCATTTGTTCGCGATTATGTTAAAATCCCAGTTCATACCAACGACTGCACAATGGATAACAGTGGACGGATTTTTATCATAACAGGAACAAACAACGGCGGTAAGACTACCTATATCCGTGCAACCGCAGTAAATCAGATTTTAGCACAGGCAGGTCTTAACGTGTTCGGTACAGAGGCACAGATTTCTCCTTGTGATAAAATTTTTGTACATTATCCAAAGGAAGAAAAGGTGGGTATTGATACCAGCCGTTTTACAGAAGAGTGTAAAGCACTGAAGGAAACCGTTTCAGAGGCTACCGAACACAGCCTCATACTTATGAATGAAAGCCTTTCGTCTACAAATCCTTATGACAGCTTGATAATAGGGGAAGAGCTGCTTAAAATATTTGCTGACATAGGCAGCCGCCTTATGTTCACAACTCACGTTTTGGAGATGACGAAGTTGCCCGAAAAACTGAACAGTGATGATATGAAAAGCCGCCTTGTATCCCTTACAGCAGGTTGTGATGAAGAGGGCAGACCTAATTATAAAATATCAGAAGAAACACCGGATTTTACAAGAAATGCGCAGTATATTTTTGAAAAATACGGGATTTCCTACGAGGTGTATAAAAAAGCACCGACTGCATAAATAATG
>JAZUOE010000247.1:0-15173 GCA_045604505.1 Ruminiclostridium sp.
AATTTTCATTAATACTTTGTTCATACTCATCATAAAAAAGAATAATATCCGGCTTATCCAATTCTATTTCTATACGATAACATTCAGAAATAAAATTTTCACACACAACCACAGCACATTTACCAATAACATAGGTTTCTTTTATCAAACCATAATTGCTGAAAAAATCTGTTATGCCACTATCGGGGATTTTTCCTATTACAAATTTGTTATTCTCAGATTCCCAAACACCGAGAAAATATTTACTGATAATCGTTTCATCAAACACAAGCGTCTTTTCACTGTTTATTTCAGCAGTTGTTTCAACAACCGACACAGTAGTAGTTTCTGTATTTGTTGTAGTTGTTACAACCGTCGTTTCTGCAGTTTTGGTTGTCGTTATCTCCGCTGTTGTCTGCTCCACCTTTTCAGTAGTATTACAACCCGTCAGAAACATTGTCAATGCAAGTAAAAGGGATATTTTTTTCATTTTAGATACATCCTCTCAGAGGTAACAATTTATAGCTATATTTTAATCAACTTTTCAATATATCCGCTGGATTGATTCATATTGGGATCAACCCACGCAATACAAAGATAGGAAATGCTAACAGAAAATTTTTCACCTAAATAAGCATCCTTATTTTTAACAAAATCCATCACCTCATCATTATCGCTGTATTTTTCAGGTTTGCCCAGATTTATCAGAATTTCCTGAAAAGGATAATCGTCATAAATATAATATGGGAAAGGAAATCCCGGATTTTCATCAACAGTAATTGTAAGAAACAATTCGGGCTCATCATCCACATACATACTAATTATTTCCAGTTTTCCGTTAAGGGTTACGGTATCGTCAAATTGATAACTACCACCCCATTCAACAAATTCATCTTCGTAAGGATAAAAAATGTGACGTGCATATCTTATGCTATAATCTCCGTATTCATCTCCTTCGTTAATGCGGAAAAACTCACCGCCTGTATGCACATATGTAAAATGATAGGCATAGAATGGCTCCTGTGATATATCTGCATCTTCAAGGTAGAAAACCTCACCGTTTGTTCCGTCATATATTGGTGTTATCTTTTGAATTTGCAAATCGGCAGCTAAAATCCATTCGTCGTTGTACTTTTCAAAAGCAAGTACAAAATACCGCTCTTCAGGTTCAATGCTGTAATCGCCATCTATATAAGCGTCATATTCAGACTTTTTAAAATATCTTATTCCCAGTTCAACCTTATCCTCAGAATATGAAACAAGATATCGTTCTTGGTCGGGAGTGCCAAGCGTTTCTAAACCATATACCCATTCTGTTCCGTCAATATCCGTAAAGATGGGCTTTTCATCAAGAGTACCATTCAGGCATTCTTCAAAATTTCCACCGATAATGCTGTTAAGTTTCATCTGTCCTAATGAGCTTAATTTTCCCTCTGAAATTTCCTTACTGTATGAATATGATTCTTTATGATATTCGGTTGTATTTTCGTCAATAGTTATGCCGCCGATAATAAAATCATAGTGGAGATTATACATAACAGAAGGACTAACCTTCTTTATAAAAAAGCATTCTAACACACCGCCGCATATATAAGGCAAAACATATCCCTCGTCAATTTCCATAAAGCAAACAGGCGAACAAGCACCTGCAAAGTCAAAATAACAATTTCGATATGTAAAGAATTTATCATTACTTATTCGATCACTTTCCCATTCACCGTAAAATATATTTTCAAGGATTTCAAATTGCTCCTTTTCAGATGGGGTAATTTCATCAATAGAATGGTAGTCAAAAAGATATACTTCCGATTTTGGGTTGTTGAGAGTATCTTTTGTGGCTTGTGTTATTTCTGTTTCTTTTGAGGACGCTGATGTTTGATTTTCAGTTGCAGCTGAGGTTGTTGCGGTAGTTGTTGTGTCTTTTGTTGTAGTTGTTACAACCGTCGTTTCTGCTGTTGTTGTTATCTCCACTGTTGTCTGCTCCGCCTTTTCAGCAGTATTACAACCCGTCAGAAACATTGTTATTGCAAGTAAAAGTGATATTTTCTTTTTCATAGTTACTCCCCCTGTTTTTTCATTTTAATTATATCACGGCAAATATTCAAAAGCAATTACAAAGTGGTTACAAATTATTACAAATTGGTAACAAAACATAAATGAAAAATAAGACCTGACACAATTTTTTCATGTCAGGTCTTATTTTCGTTTGTATTTATTATTTCACAATCACTTTTGCCTCAACGACATCTGACTGACCAAGACCTATGCTGCCGTCTGAATATTCTGAATACATAAGCATAACGGTATATTCACCCGGTACACCTAAGGCTGTTTCAGGGATATTTTCAATTTCCGCCCACATCTGCTTAAGATATTCGTCAAGATACTCTTTTAGCTCTTCGTCCTCTGTATCACCAAACTTACCGCTGTAATAGTTTTTATAAGTTTCAAAAGATAATCCGTAATTAATCAGCGTAAATGTTTTCTTTTCACCGTACTTTAAAACAAATTCATCATCAAAATCCAAAGGCATACCAAGACAGGCGGGAGCATCATCTTTATAGCACCCTGCAACAAAAATCATAATATCATTTTTGCTGTACACCTTATTTTCAATAGTAATTTCTATTTTGTCTGCATTTAACGGGTAGCTGTCCTTATCAAAGGTGATGAAAACACCGCTGTTTTTCTCTTCTTCACTTGCTTTTTCTACCTTTATATCAGTTGCAATGGTTGTGTCAGCATAGCCCTGCGATTCAACGGAGAACTGAACTGTATAATCGCCCACAGAAAGCGGATTTTTCAAAGCAATGTTTATTTCTCTGTCGCCACCGCTATAGACATAGCTGCTTACATTCTGCTCATGTATTACATTGCCGTTTTTATCCTTTACTACAGCATTCACAATTGATACATCAGCAAGTGCATCATTTCTAACAGTAAAGCTCAGCGCTTTATCCATATCGTTGAGTTCATCATCGGTGCATTCTGCAGAAATGCCCTCAAGTTCCATAATTTCAAGGCTGAAATACGCATAAAGGGTGCTGTGACGGTCAACAAAGTCAACACCATTCATTTCGCCAACTGAAACACGTACGCGGTATTCACCCTCTTTGTACAAATCGAAAAGCGATGAGTCAACCTCAATGCCGTCCAGGAAAGACAATACACGGCCACTGCCGATAGAGTTGGTTTTTACCTTACCTCTTCTGACAGAAACCCACTTACCGTTTTCCTTTCGTTCAACATCATAAACCTCACTTATTGAGAATAAACTGTCGCTGTAGTTATATATTGCTTTAATATATCTGCAGTCTACAGGATAAACCGATTTTTCACAGGTTATAGTTCCTGTTATGTTTGCCTCTTTTTCGGGCAAATCCTTAAGGTCAAAACGGTAGTAGGCTGTATAAACCGTTTCATCACCTTCAACCTTATAAGGCTTTGTGACACGGTATTCACCGGCAGGTAAAAGAGGATAACAAGCAAGGTCAACAAAGCAGTGTTGTCTGCCGTCAAAATCAAAGAATCTTGAACCGTTTGACTGTACAAGCTCACCAATAGGCTCAACCGTTACCCATTGTCCATTTTTATTGGTTTCAAGAGCATATTCAAATGTAGTGTAGCAGGTTTTATCAGTGTCGGTGATGAATACCGACTCAATAACTGACGGAACATTGGCAGGATAGGATTTTAAGCCCGAACTGCCGTCATAGTTTTCGCCAACAACTAACGCCTCACCTGTTTCGGGCTCTTCTGTATCTAAATCAACATTATATTTTTCCGTATACTGTTTCTTTGCAATAGGTGCAAGAAGTTCATTGCACTTATCGGTAAATGCTGTATAATCGCATTTGTATTCGTCATATTCAAGCAAGTAGCTGCGCTGTCCTCTTTCGTCTTCGCCGTGAAGATTTATGCCTATATGCTTTGTTTCATCTGCGCTTACCATGAACATAACTGTAAGTTCATCACCGTTTTCAAAGCCAAAATACATACTTTCATCTCTCATTGCGTCAAAATACAGTGATTCATTTTCAGCTTTTGGTAAAAATTCAAGTTTCTTAAGTTCTGTGAAAATTTCCGAAACTACAGCCTTATCATTTATATCAAGTTCAGCCTCATAGGTTCCGTCTGCTGCATAATAGTTTGTTTTAAGATATGTAACTTCATCACTCGATAATCTTAGCAATTTGTCAGGATATGCGCTGTTATCGGCTGAATCCTCATCAGAAATTTTATCTGTTTCAGGTTCACCCATTGCCATATCGGTGCTTGTTTCAGGCGGCATAAGTACAGAAGTTTCTGATGTCGAAACAGTATTCGTTGATGTTTCCACAGTATTTGTAGTAGTTTTCTCTGTGGCTGATGATGTTATTTCTGTAGTATTTACAGGAGTTTCTTCTGTTAGTGAAGATGTTGTTACTTCACCTGCAGGTTCAGTGTCACTTTGTACGGTTGTTTCGGCACAGCCGCAAAGCAGAGATGTTACACATAATAATGCCAATAGTTTTTTCATGATATTTTCCCTCTCTGTTTTATTTTCATAATTTCATTATATCACCAAAATCTGTAAAGTCAATATTTAAAAAATAACAAGTTCAAACCCCGTCTTAACTGAATTTCAGCTAGTTGATGTAAGATTAAATCAGCGGTATACTCTGAAGTTGCGGATTTTTGCTATATATCTTAAAATTTAATTAGTCATAATCAATATAAATTGTGGTTCAAAAGCGTCTGTTAAGACAAAAAAACGAAAATTGCTTAAAAAACCTCTGAGTATATTTACAAATGTCGGATTTTATGGTATTGTATTAGTATGTAACTATTAACAATTGACTGTGGTAAAACTACAGTTGTATATTAAAATTAGAGGATAATATGGAAGAATTTGAAGTAAACGGCACTACACTTGTAAAGTGCAACAGCAACATTGACAAAATTATTTTCAATGACAGTATTACAAGAATAGGATTTTCCGCTTTCGAGTCCATACCTATAGCGCATGTGGAGTTTTCTCATTCTCTTACTGCCATAGAAACAAGCGCTTTTATGCTTTCAGGCTTAAAAGAAATAACTATCCCTGATTCTGTAACAGAAATGGGGAACAGCGTTTTTTCGCTTTGCTACTGCCTTGAATCCGCAGTTATAGGAAAAGGGATAAATTTTATTCCCGCCTATACATTTCTTAAATGTAAAAATCTTAAACATGTTGAACTTCCCGATACAATAACCTATATTCAGTGCAATGCTTTTGAAGAATGCGAAAGTCTTGATTCAATAACAATCCCTGATGCGGTGTATTATATTGATGATTACGCTTTTATGAATTGCACAAGCCTTACATCAATAAATCTCCCACGTTCACTTAAAACTTTAAAATCCACTGCATTCAATGGGTGCAAAAACTTAAAAACAATAACCGTTCCCCATAATGTTCTTGAAATTGCAGAAACCGCACTTAATGGATTTGACGCAAAAATTATTGTCGTGGATTGATGTTATAAAAGATAACACCGGCTACATAAGTAGTCGGTGCTTTTTGTATCATTCATTAACAGCCTCTGCGAAAGCGGTAAGGATTTTCTCCGCCTGTTTTTTGTTTTTATCTGAAAGAGTGTTTAAAATAGAGATAATCCCACTGTTGTCGCCGTTTTCAGTTATTCCGTTTACAATATAATCTGTAGAAACAAGTAAAGCTGCGGATATTCTTTTCAGTGTTGCAACCGTCATAGATTTACGTCCCTTTTCAATATCCGCAAGAAACTGTACCGAAATATCAGCAAGTTCCGACAATCTTTCACGAGTATACCCACGTTGTTTGCGTAGTTCGGCTATTCTTACGCCAACTTCTATATTTAATTCGTTCATTAAAATCACTTCCTTAGTTATAGTATATCTTAAACTACAGTTTATATAAATCATCAATAGATATTGACAAACTATTACTATTGTTGTATAATAAGGGTGTACTTTTGATGATTTGAGCAATATTTTTACAGAAAATCTTGACAAATGCCATTTGTGGTGATATACTTGTTTCATAATTTTAAAAAAAGGAGGCAGACAATATGTTTAAGCGTTGGCATTATTCATCAACTATACTCATATTCGGGAATGAACCCTTGTCTGCCATTCAGCACATCTGAAGATATGCCGTATTATCTGACGATGCGTTAATATCAGCATTCAAAGCGTACATTTCTGTATGAAATGTGCGCTTTTTGTTTTTAAGGAGGAAATTAAAATGAGTAAAACATTCGATTGCTGCTTTTGTTTAGGCAAAGATTGGTTCAGATACCGTGTGGGAGCAATAATTGTTTCAGACGGCTATGCCCTGTTTTCTTACGGTGAAACCTGCGGTTATTATTACACCGTTGGCGGCGGAGTACATATCGGTGAAAAATCAGAGGACGCTATTCTTCGTGAAGTTTTTGAAGAAACAGGCGAAAATTTCATTATAGAACGTCCTCTTTGCCTGATTGAAAATTTCTTTGACGGTGACGGAGCGTTAGAAGGTCTTGACTGCCACACAATCGAGCTTTACTATCTTATGAAACCAACTGTGAAAAAGGAATTTGACAAGGTTAGTCTTACATCAGGCGGCGATAAAGAAAAAATGAAGTGGATTCCGATAGACAAGATTGATGAATACGATATAAGACCTTCTGTAGTAAAGGAACTTGTAAAAAATATGCCTTCGGAATTTGCAGTGATAAAAAATGATGACAGAAAGGGGAAAGAAAATGAAAGATAAAAAAGAAAACAAAATCCGCATATTTGCCAACAACTTCTATGCTGTTAAAACGATATGGAGCATAAGCAAAAGCCGTATCATTCACATGATAATTGATAACATTGCGGGTCATGCAGAATGGATTTTTATGGCAATATTCTTTCTGCGATATGTTATAAACGCAATCGAAAAAGAGGCACCCTTTGAAGAAATTATGCTGTTTATAGGTATCTGCTTTGCAGTTTGCTGCTCTTTTGCTATCTATTACAGCTACCTTAAGGCTGCCGTATTCCCATACACCGACAATAAAATTTACCGCACTCTTTACAAAAGACTTTACGCAAAGGCAAGAAACGTTGAGCTGCGTTGTTTTGAGGACGCAGAATTTTATAACCGCTATACAATGGCACTTGAAAACTCTGCCGAAAAAATGACAAGCTCAGTAAATATGCTTTTTGAAGTACTATTCGGCGCAGTTGCCGCTTTAGTATCTTTCTGGTCAATGTTTACAATTGACCCCTACTCTGTCTTATTCGTAATTTCTCCAATCATAGGTAACTTTGTCTTCGGCGCTCTTATGAATAAAATCTGGGGCGGACGTTACGTTGATACTGTTAAAAACAATCGTATTGCAGAATATGTAAACCGTGTAATGCACCTTGCGGAATACGCAAAGGAAATACGTTATTCCAGCATTCACGGGCTTATGATGAAACGATACAACGACGCTATGGACGGTAACGCAAAGGTTGCCGACAAATACGGTAAAAAGGCTATTACATACACATGGGCGCAGAATGTTACAACCTTTGCGCTGGTTTTTGAGGGGATTATGATTTATGCCGCATACCGCACCATTGTTTCACAAACAATGGATTTAGCTGAACTTGCAATTATGTTCTCCGCCATGAATACATCATCATGGATGCTGTTCTGTATGTTCAATAATATTACAGAGGCACTTAAAAACGGGCAATTCCTTGAATATTTCCGCACCTTTATGGAGTATAAGGAGAAAATCCCTGAGGACCAGGACGGCATAATTCCCGAAAAAGTAAGTTCAATTGAATTTAAAGATGTTTGTTTTGAGTATAAGGAAAACGAACCTGTCATTAATAATCTTTCTTTCAGAATTGAGGGCGACAAGGTTTGCGCACTTGTTGGTCATAACGGCGCAGGAAAGTCCACAATTATCAAGCTGCTGTTCAGACTTTATGACCCAACAAGCGGAGAAATTCTTGTAAACGGTATAAACATAAAGGAATATAACCTGAAAGCCTACCGTAAGCAGTTTTCTGCTGCTTTCCAGGACTATAAGGTTATGGCAATGTCAGTTAAGGACAATGTTCTTATGGGTGAGAAATTTGATAACCCTGATGAAACCGCTGAAAAAGCTTTGCGCTGCGCAGGAGTATGGGATAAGGTCAGCTCCCTTTCAAGCGGTATTAACACCATAATGACAAAAGAATTTGATAACGATGGTGCTGTTCTTTCAGGTGGCGAACAACAGAAGATTGTTGTGGCAAGAGCCTTTGCGCAGCAATCATCAGTTAAGGTTTTTGATGAACCTAGCTCCGCCCTTGACCCTATTGCCGAGTACGATTTATACAAGGGCATTATGAACGAGAGTAAGGGACATATCACTCTGTTTATCTCTCACCGTCTTTCCTCTGTTAAAGACGCAGACTGTGTGTTTATGCTTGAAAATGGTACTGTTATCGAGCAAGGCACTCACCGTCAGCTTATGGATATAGACGGAAAATACTGCGAAATGTTCACAAAACAGGCACAGAATTATCTTGCCGATGAAACATACAGAGAGGGGGTTACAGTATGAAAAAGTTAAAAAGGCTTTTATCGGATAACCTATGGCTGTTTAAAATCTGTTACAAAGCCGCTCCGGGATATATGATATGCTACATAATTGAGGCAATAAGAAACGAGCTTGTTATATTCCTTGAATTTACATTAGCGCTGAATTTTGTTTTGGAATGCGCCGAGTTTAATAAGCCCTTTAAAGTTGCGGCAACATTTCTTTTAGCGCTCCTTGCGTTTGTAGTTTTAGGTCTGCTCTTCAACGCATTCCTTTATCAAAAATTACAGCAAAAGGCGCAGCCGAAAATCAAACAAGCCATAAAGCAAATGATGTTCAATAAGGCTAAGGAAATTGACCTTGAATGCTATGACAACCCCGAATTTTATAACGATTATGTGTTATCTGTGTCTGAAGTTGATAATCAAATAGGACGCATTTTTACCCTTATTACAAACCTTTGCACAGGCCTTGTTTCAATTGTGCTTTCAGGCGCATTCTTCATCGGCACTGACCCGATTTCCTTTATTTTTATTGCCGTATCCTTTGCCGCCTCACTTTGGTCAGGTAAGGCACTCAATAAACTGAATTTTAAAATCCGCAATGAGAAAAATCCCCTTGAGAGAAAGCTAGGTTATGTAAACCGTGTGTTTTATCTGAATGATTACGCAAAGGAAGTCCGCCTTAACACAGAAGTTTCCGACGAGCTGTTAAAGGATTTTGATGAAACAAATGACAAGATACTTGATATAGATAAGAAGAATGCAGGAAAGCGTTTCGGTTTGCAGCTATTAAAGGAATATATATGTAACAACTTTCTTATTGACGTTGTATACATGATTTATCTTGTTTATTGTGCGGCGGTACTTCATAGAATTTCTTACAGTAATGTTGCTGTTATGCGTGGCACTGCCAACAGAATGAAAAACCGTATGCGTCAATTTTCTGACGTTTACCCTAAAATGGAAGAAATAAGCCTTTATGTTCAGAAAATGCAGAATTTTCTGAACATTGAACCTAAAATTGTCAGCGAAAATAAAAAACCGCTGCCCGAAAAGCCAACGGAAATTGAACTCAGAAATGTTTCCTTTGGCTATAACGAAAAGGACGGTTATATTCTCAAAAACGTAAATATGAAACTTGACCCATACAGTAAAATCGCCATTGTCGGTTATAACGGCGCAGGTAAAACAACGCTTATTAAGCTTATCATGCGCCTGTATGATGTCAGCGAGGGCGAAATTCTTCTTGACGGCGTTAATATAAAAGAATATGACGTTAAAGAATACCGCCGTAAAATCGGTACAGTCTTTCAAGATTTCAAAATATTCGCCGCAACGGTAAAGGAAAACGTACTGCTTGATTTTGCCGAAAATGGCAAGGACGAGGACGTACTAAGAGCAAAAGATAAATGCGGTTTTGCCGAGCGTCTTGAAACACTTTCAGACGGACTTGAAACTAATCTCACAACAGAGTTTGAAGAAAACGGTGTAAACCTTTCAGGTGGCGAGGGGCAGAAACTTGCCGTTGCAAGAGTATTCTACAAGGACGCTAATCTGATTATCCTTGACGAGCCAAGCTCAGCACTTGACCCGATTGCAGAATATCATCTCAATCACTCAATGCTGACAGCAGCGGAAAATAAGTCAGTTGTATTTATCTCTCACCGTCTTTCAACTACACGAATTGCCGACCGTATCTATATGCTTGAAAAAGGCAGAATTATTGAAGAAGGCAGCCACGAAGAGCTGCTTGAACAAAAGGGCAAATACGCTGAAATGTGGCGCGTCCAGGCAGGACAATATTTATGCGGTTGATTTTGCTAACATAACTATATACACCTCTGAAATTAGATTTTAGGGGTGTATTTTTCAGTTTGGGAATTAAAATTGCCGTTTGTTCCGCTATTCTATTGACAGTATGATATATATAGGATATAATGGTTGTAAAAGTATATTCAGGAGGTGCAGCATGAAAAAATTCAGTAAGGATATTGTTGCGATAATCTTCACGTCAATTGCGTATGTTGTTACCTTTGTTGTAATTGCCGTTTATTATTGTTCAGTAAAAAGCGAAAGTAAAAATATAAAGGTTGCAGAGCTTTCGTCAGGAACATTTGACGGAGTTACATATTCCCTTGCAGATTTTGATGTAAAAATCGGACCGCGAGGCGGTGATTCGGGTGCATGGCTCAAGGACCCTATTTTAGATGAAAACGATAACGAGCTGCACGGTCCAAGTGTGGGTATTATTTATGAGATAGTTATTAATAATACCAGCGACGCTGTTATCACTGACTGGACCGCAGATGTGTACATGCCTGAATTTATGTGGATAAATAACGGCTGGAACGGAAAACTGGAATTTCATCAGAATATAAGCGGCGAAAAGCTGGTTCAGCTTATTGATTTGCGAGAGTATCAGAGTGTTCCTATAGAGCTTGATTATTACATAGACCATACAGGCCCCATGATTCCTCTTGCTGAAGGTGATAAATTTATTTACCGCCCCAGCAAAGCGGATAATGAATATCCTCTTGAACCTGTTTCAGAAACAGAAGAGGTAAATAACTCCGCAATAGTTGGTTTCATAGTATATGTACCTGATAAAGGGCTGGATTATGCGCCTGTATTTGATAATGTGGTTTTTCAATATCATTTAAGCAGAAATGCCTGGTCTGACCCGATATTCATTACAATTGTCGGTATTGATATTCTGTGGCTTGTGCTTTTAATCGGTCTTGTAATGTCACATATCAGAGTAAGAAAACTGCTGAAACAGCAAAAGCATGACGCACAGATTATTGACCAGTCTATAAAAACCTTCATTAATTTCGTAGAGGCGAAAGACCCCCATACTAAGGGACATTCTGAACGTGTTGCTGAAATTTCCTTTGCACTTGCAAATGAAATGGGATATTCCTCAAAACAATGTAACGATATACGTTGTATTGCTCTTATGCACGACTGCGGAAAAATCGCTGTACCTGTTAATATTCTTCAAAAACCTGACAGGCTGACCGATGAAGAATATGAGATTATCAAACGCCACACAATAGTCGGCGGGGATATGCTCCGTGATTTCAGCTCTATAAAAGATATGAATTTAGGCGCCCTCTATCACCATGAGCGTTACGACGGCAAGGGTTATCCCAACGGTCTGAAGGGTGAAGAAATACCGCTTATTGCACGTATGATTTGCGTTGCCGATTCACTTGATGCCATGAACAGTAACAGATGTTACCGCTCTCGACTTACTAAGGAAATAATTTTAGAGGAACTGGAAAAAAACAAAGGAAAACAGTTCGACCCCGATATAGTTGACCATGTACTTAAGCTTATAAAACAGGGTGTTATAAAAATCGGCGAGTGATTAGGCATTGACTTTATAAAAATGCTATGGTATAATCAAAAACGAGGTAATTATTACCTTTGTTTATAAAATTTATTTAAGGAGATTGTTGTTTGAAGAAGAATAACAGACCTGAGATAGTAGCGTAAACGGGAGGTTTGCGAATACATTCTCACACAAACCTCCCGTGTTCGGTCAACATTTTCAGGAGGAAAAACAATGAATAAAAATGACTATATTATCCGTTTAGAAACAGCAAACGACTATCGCGAAACCGAAAATCTTGTTCGAGAGGCTTTCTGGAATCTTTATGTACCCGGCTGCACCGAACATTATCTTGCACATACTATGCGAACACACAAGGATTTTATACCGGAGCTTGATTATGTTATCGAGAAGGACGGAAAAATTATCGGTAGTGTTATGTACACCAAAGGCACTCTGAAGGACGAAAATGGAGAAGAAAAACAGGTTATATCATTTGGCCCTGTTTGTATTCACCCCGACTTTCAGCGTATGGGGTACGGAAAGCTGCTACTCCATTACACTTTTGATAAAGCAATAGAGCTTGGCTATGACACAATAATAATTTTTGGAAATCCAGGCAATTATGTAGCAAGAGGATTTAAAAGCTGCCACAAGTATAATGTAACCTTAGAGGGTGGTTTCTGTCCTATGGCGATGATGTTAAAGGAACTTATACCAAACATACTTGACGGCAGACGATGGATTTATAAGGGCAGCGATTTCGACGCTGTATGCGATGATGAAAAAGCAGTCGAAGATTTTGACAGACTTTTCCCGCCAAAAGAAAAGGCATGGCAGCCAAGTCAGGAAGAATTCTATATACACTGCCATTCTTCAATTAACTGATAATACAAAACTGAGCCGATGATTTTTCATCGGCTCTTTCATTTTAATAATATAAAGCTCAATTAAAACTACTTACATTCATCACCATAAAGACCGCCGCAATTACCTGTGGCAATATAAACTCTGCCTTTGTTTTTCATATCACCGTCCATTGACACAATATTTCCAAACATCTGCATTTCATCGTTTATTTTTGCCCAGCTCTCACCGTTGTCAAAGCTACGCCAAAATCCGTATTCGCCCATTATAGTGCCGCTTATGAATAATGCGGGTACGTCAGTACGCTCACCTTTTCCAAAGCCCACTGTCTTTACAAAATCACCTTCCGCTGAAATTCGCTCTGCAGTAACCGACTGCTCACCAAAGCTCAGTTTCCATAAACCATGATTAAGAAGTGCGGCGTAGCATTCCCCTTCCCTTGTGGGTAAAAAACGTATCTCACTGTTTTTCCAACCGTCAATACCCGACATCATGTATTCAGGAAAATCACCGATGATTTTTGCTTGATAAAAGCTTTCTCCACCGTCATTACTGATATAAAGCTGACCCTTTTCTCCAAAACCGTAAGCTTTGCGGCTATTGATTCTGTCGGTAAAAAGCTTTATTTGACATTCGCTTTCCGAAATGTCATTTTTCTCTTTATCATAAACACGTATCTTCGTAAATTTCTTTGTGGCAATATCATATTTAACCGCTGTAAAACAAGGAAGGTCACGTAATTTATAAGCAATAGTCCATAAAATACTTTTGCCGTCAGAGGTTAACGCTGACCAACCGCTGTTGCTGTTAGGACGTTTAATACGCTCAATTGCCTCATCTATTTTAGATGACATTCCTACAGGGTAGCCTATATGAGTAAAACTTTCACCACCATCGGTTGTCATAATAACTCCGCCTTTTGTCTGCCCTGTCCAGTTACCTCTTGCAGTGGAGATAAACACATCAGGATTATTCTGCAAATAATCTGCGTTAAGACAGGTTATATAACGGTTTCTATGCTCATCAGCAAATGAGTTTTCACAAGGCTTATCAAGATTGCTGAATGCAAATCCGCCCAAATCTCCCACTAAGTCGATAACATTATTTTTACCGCCGGGCAGACCGTATATATTCATGTGAACTGTTTCTTCAATGCCATTACAAAGCGTTGCAATACGGGGGTTGCTTGTAAGATTTTTCAGTGCAAAAATTCCTGTGCCTGTATTTACAACAGCAAAATCAGGATTAAATGGGTCAATACGCAAACAGCTTGTCCAATGCAGAGGGATTCTTCCGCCATTATACTGCGGTTTTAAATATGGCACATCAATATCAAAAAGCTCCAAATCAGTACTTTTAATTATACTGTAGTTTTCGCCGCTGTCCCTTGATATAAAAATAGCGTCACCATGTCCACCTACGGAACAAACTGCAATTATATCATCATTTACAGCAACACCGCCTAGTCCGAAAGGTAAACACCTTGCAGGGTTTTCATCACTGAAATCCTTAATAACAGGAGTTATATCTTTTTCAAATTCAATCCTTTTATCTGACATTCTGTATTGCCAAAGTCTGCCGTCAAAACCACCGCCGTTATCACAAGCGAAATCATTCCAGCCGCCCCACTGATTTTCCTTATAAGAATGAGAAAAGGTAATGTATATTTTATCCTTGTCAGCGGTAATTGAATAACCTACAAAGCCATTATGTCCGCATCTTTCATCATTGAGAGGAGCGGGAGCAGTAAGCTGTTGAAAGCTGTAACCAAAATCATAGCTGACATAAAGAGTATGCCCTCTGTCATTACCTGTAGCAAAGGTTTCACCTGTACATGATACAATCATTGCGTCATTACTTGCAAAATAAACGAAGGTTATATTTTCTTCACTGAAAGGCAGCCTCTCCCAGCTATCACCCTCATTATCTGAGCGCCATAATCCCTCTCCCTGTGACCCGAAAAACAGCTTACCCTTTCTGTACGCAAGACGTTCACCTGTAGAACGGGCAGGTGAATTTCCGTTACACATGAATGGAACCTGTTTTTCTGTAAAAGTTTCACCGTAATCTTTTGATATAAGAAACGCTGATTTACCACCCATTCTTCCATAACTTCCGCACATTGCGAAGAGAACATTTCCGTGTTCTTCATCTAATGCTAAAGATAAAGGCTGCAGCAGGTGACGTTCATATTCCGTAAAGCGAGAAGAAAGAGATTTCCACCTGCTTAGCTCAAAGTCATATTTGTATATACCGCCAATATCTGTTCTAGCATATAAAATTCCCTTTTGTAATGAGTGAAACAGAAATCCTGTTACAAACCCACCTCCCGGTACAGAAAGGCTTTTATATGTATATTTTACATCACTTAATCTTTTCATGGCGGCCTCCGAAATTCGCTGTTGATATTTGAAATATTGTAGCACAATTATATGTTTATGT
>JAZUOE010000248.1:0-7166 GCA_045604505.1 Ruminiclostridium sp.
GTGGTATAATGAGGGTATGGCATTACCTGTTGAACAGCATCTTACCGCTATCTGCAACGTTATATACGGAAATAATAATATAGAAGATTTAAGAAAAAACAATATTTTGAGTTAGGAAAGGAAAGCTGAAAATGAACCTTCTTTTTTTACTGCACCCTAAATCTATGGTTGCTCATTTAGTATCTGACTGCACAGCACGTCAGGGTCTTGAAAAAATGAGAGCGCACGGATATACTGCAATTCCTGTAATAAATCCCGAAGGAGAATACATAGGTACAGTCAGTGAGGGTGATTTTCTTTGGGCATTAGTCGGTGATGATGATTGCAGCTTAAAAAAGCTGGAAAAAATAAAACTGACAGATATAATGCGTGGTGTAAGAGATTCTGCTGTTACAGTTACAACTCAGATGGACGATTTACTGTACAAAATAATGGAGCAGAATTTTGTACCTGTTACTGACGACAGAAATATTTTTATCGGTATTGTAACAAGAAAAGATATAATAAAATATTACTACGAAAAGGAGAAAAAAGAAGATGAATGAAAAGGTCAAACTTCTTTGCGATAATATAGAGAAAGTTATTATCGGTAAAAGAGAGGTAATAGTAAAGCTTATTGCCGCTCTTCTTTCAGGCGGTCATGTTTTGATTGAGGACGTTCCCGGAGTAGGAAAAACACGCCTTGTTTCTGCTCTTTCCTCAAGTGTTGACGGTAAATGCAACCGTATTCAGTTTACTCCTGACCTTATGCCTTCGGATATAACAGGCTTTACTATGATTAATCAGAAAACAGGGGAAAGTGAATACCGCAGCGGTGCCGCAATGTGTAACTTTCTTCTTGCCGACGAAATAAACAGAGCCTCACCTAAGGCGCAGTCCGCACTTCTTGAAATTATGGAAGAGCTGCAGATAAGTGTTGACGGTAAAACTTATTCACTTCCTGTTCCTTTTATGGCTCTTGCTACACAAAACCCTGTTGAAACCTACGGTACCTATCATTTACCTGAGGCGCAGATGGACAGATTTATTATGAAACTTTCAGTGGGCTATCCCGACGCAAATGAGGAAATAGAAATCCTTGACATTAACGGCGGAAAGAAGGAAAATCTTTCTGCTGTAATCACCCTTGATGATGTAATCAGACTTAAGGAGCAGACTTTAAATGTTAAGGTTCACAATTCAGTTAAGCGTTATATCGTAGACATAGTAAATGCAACCCGAAACAGTGAGTTTACTGTTCTTGGTGTAAGTCCACGAGGCAGTATTGCTCTTCATTCTGTAGCAAAGGCAATGGCGCTTATAGAAGGACGTGATTATGTAGTTCCCGATGATGTAAAGGGAATTGCAGTTGAAGTTCTTGCTCACAGACTTATGCTTTCACCGAAAGGAAAGAGTGTTCATGGCACTGCAGAAAAGGTCATGTCTGCTATCCTTTCCGGTGTGCCAATTCCGCAGGTAAACTGATTATGAAAATTAATTTTGGTGCAGTTATATCATATCTGCTGATGATTGCAATATCCATTCTTTTTATGCTGTTTCTTGACGGTCCCGGCGGAAGTTATCTTTTAATTTCCCTTGTAGCGGCGCGGATTTTTTCAACTGTAGTCTTTGTGTGGAGCAAAAATACAGTCAGCGCTCAGATTAAGCTCAGCGAGGATATTCTCAATAAAGGTGATTTAGTAAAAGTTACGGTTGATTTAAGGAAAAGGGGTATTTTACCTACTGCTTTTATCAGATTTTCTATCACCCCCTCTGTGCATTTCTTAAGCAATGAAAGTCAAAAGCATTGTATTATTATTTTCGCTTTGGATAGTCACTGTGTAGAGGAAAATTTTAAAACCGCATTTTTCGGAAACGGCAATATAGGAATATCAGATATGGTTATTTCTGATTATTTGGGAATTTTCAGATATTCTGTTAAAAATACAGATTTATTGAAGTCGGTAAAGATTTATCCTGACATTCCCGATGTCAGCGGCCGTGACAATTTTGCACGTACATTAACAGACGCAGTTTCTTTTGATGACAGCGAAGAAACTACTCAGTCGACAATCTCTATTAACGGTGTACCCGGTTATGATTACAGAAAATACGTTCCCGGCGATAATCTTAAGCTGATAAACTGGAAGGTTTCAGCAAAGCGTGGGGAACTGCTTGTGCGTCAGTTAGAGGGTACAGGTGGTGCTGAACAGGTATTTGTACTGGTAAGAGATGACCTTTATTTTGAAGAGTCGCAGTTTGCTGCTGAGGCTATGCTTAGTATGGTTAAAATTTTTGCACGTGCAGAGCTGCCTGTAAAGGTTGTCATATATATAAATGATAACTGGGAGATAATTCCTGTGCTGAATACTTCAGATTTGGCACAACTGCGTTACCGTATGACGGATTATTATATATTCCCGTTAAAAAAATACTGTGCTGACAATAACTGTGTTTCTGCTCCTGAGCTTAGAAAAATTGCTGTTCCCGATTCTTTTGAAGGGGACAGAGTAGTTCTTTTTGCTCCTGTATTTGATGAAAACCTTGCAATGTATGTAAACACTCTTTCAGAGCAGGGTAAGGAATATGAAGTGGCAGTTTGTGAATGTCTGACAGCAGGTAACCATGTAAGAAAAATCCAACGCGATAATTTAAGCGTTTGGTTTTTAGATTAAGGAGGCAATATGAAAATTCAGAAGTTCTCCTTTAAAAAATTTATAGCAGAAAACGGGGTGCCTGTTTTACTGCTGACGGTATTGTTTGGTTCTGTTATTTATAACTATGCCCTAGAGGATTATCTTGTTTTTTCAGGTGTAACCCTTTTTGCATTTGTTTATTCCTTGCTGCTTTTTATGCTGCTTGATTTTCTCAGACGGCTTGGAAAAACATGGGTATCAACAATTGTAACGATTATTCTGATGTTTTTGTCGGTATCAATCGGCAGTTCAATGATAGAAACAAATTATGCTGACACAGGGCAGTGGTTTTTCGCTCCCGATGATTTTTCGCAGATATATGTAGGTAACATTATTGCTGTAGTATTATTATTCGGGTTTGTGATTGGTGACTCCTTATACTACTTTACACAGGTACGTTTCAGAGCATTTTATGTTTTTTTGATTTGCTTATGTCCGTTTTCGCTTTTCGCAAAAAGCTTTGTGGACATTCCTGTAATTTTCACAATACTGATTATTACACTATTTTTTGTGCTTGTTCTTAGTAAAGAAACTACAGGTCATTTGTTTGGCGGAAAAAACAGGCTTTTTGCATTGGCGGCATTCATTGTAGCAATCAGCTTAAGTGCTGCTTTTCTGCCTAAGCTTGAAAATGCTCCTTATCGTGAGCAGTTCGACGAGGCAATCACAGGTATAAATATTTCCGCTCCCGCAAATATGGATTTTAACAATTTCTCAGAAAGCTCTTCAAATAATAAGTCTGATTCAAATGATGAGGTTTTATTTACATTTCGTGGGGACAATCCCATATTGATAAAGCGGCAATGTTTTAATGCGTACAATAGTGATGATGATGTATGGGAATATTACGGTGATGATATTAATACCGGTAAAAACTATTATGACGAATATATAAACTGGGAAAATCCCGCCTTACTTGCTGAAGGTTGCGGCATTAAACTTGAAACAACCAAAAAAAGCACTGTAACAAGCTCTGAGAACGGTAAGCTGAAAGCATTGTATACTCCTGAAAATATTACAGGCTTTAATTTTATGCTTAGTTCATTGTCCGATTATGCAGATAAGAATGTATACCGAACTCCCCTTGATGAGTATTTTGTTTCAGTAGGGAATGTTGGCAGTACCTTTGATAGTTACAGCTTTGATTGGTATGATTTTGATATTGACGTAGAGTTTATGCTGCTTTTCACAGATGAAAAGGCTGAATCAATCAACACAAAAGCTGCGAAGGATTACCTTTTTGCTAAACGTCAGATGAAGTCCTACTATGACCCGCTTATGACTGACGAAGTACGGCGTGATTGCTTTAAAAATGAGAAAACTCAAAAGCAGGTTAAGGAACTTGTAGAAAAAATTATCGTTGGCTGCTCAAATGACTATGAAAAGGCAGTAGCCATTGAGCAATATTTAAGGTCAGAGGACTTTATATATGATAAAGATTTCTATGTTTCTGACGCTAGTGTTGAAAATTTCCTTTTTAATACAAAACGTGGTATTTGTACAGATTACGCTACAGCAATGACAATAATGTGCCGTGAAGTGGGAATGTACGCACGTTATGTTGAGGGATTTCTTATTCAGAAGGTTGATAATGAGGGAAATTATTCTGTAACATCATCTGATAGTCATGCTTTTGTTCAGGTATGGCTTGACGGATACGGTTGGACGGATTTTGACCCTACAAGCAGCAATATTGATGAAGGTTATGTTGACCCTACATTTTATATTGTTGGCGGAATAATGATTATTCTTGTTATTATTGGTGTAATTATTTTAGCAGTTCGTCCTGTAATTGCAGAGAATATGTTTATCAGCCGAACAAGTGCCTTAAGAGGCAGAAAACAGCTTTTGGTTATCTACCCAAGAGTTAATAAAATTGTCCACAAGGAAATGATGAAAAAGCCGGATATTATGACTGTTTCTGAGTTGAAGGAATCGGTGATTACAAGGTATAACATTGATATATCTGAACTTGCAGACGATTTTGAAAAAACAGTATACGGTAATGTTGACTGCGGCGAAAAGAATTATATAAGTTATTATCTGCTGCTGAAAAAGGTTATCAAACAAAAGAAGGCAGAAGAGAGAAAAACAAGCCGCGTACGAAGAAAATAAGAAAAGATGCTTTTGAAGAAATTTCAAAAGCATCTCTTTTTTATACATCTTTCAATTCACACTCAGCAGGGAGGAAGATACATAAGTTATTACTTTCACTTGTTCTCTTAGCACGGTAAACATAATCACCCTTAGGTGTTATTACGTGCTTGGTGTAACATTCTGTATCCTCAATAACAACCTTTTCAAGCGGTTCATTAAAGCTGTTTACAGGCTCGATAATGCCGTTTTCACCACTAAGGATTGTACCGCCGGTGATAACAAGGTTTTTGCCGCTTGTACCGAACCAATTAGGATTTGCAGCAAGGATATATGATTTAACCGCACCGCTGTTAATAAGGATTTTACCGTTGCCTTCTCTGTTACCGATACCGCAGACATTTGTACCCTCGCCGTAAGCGGAAACCAAATCAGTGTTGCAGGAAATTTCCAAATCGCTGTCAAATGAGCCGATTGCAACTGCAGATGCGCCTCTGACATCAGAATAAACCTCGCCTTTGGAGAACACCACGTTACCTGTACCGTTTTTGATAACGCCAATTCCCACTACTTTTTCGCCTTGTACTTTCAGCTTAGTGTTGCTGTTTGAAACGAATTTGAGATAGCCGCTGACTGCACCTATACCCACAGCCTCATCGGCATTAAGCTGAATGTCGATTTCCGAAGAGAAGGTGAGAATAGAGGTTCTTCCGCCAACTGCACCAATACCGACAGCCTTGATACCATAGCCGATAATATTGATTTTGCCTTTCAGAAGGTTGATTGAAGAATCCTCGTTCTGCAATCCGCCGCCGATTGAAATAATTTTGTCGCCGGAAGAATTGATGTTGATTGCGCCTGTAGAGGCGAAAACGATAGAACCGAATGCCTCTTCGTAATTACCGCCGATACCGACGCCGTTATTTCTGTCGGCATTTATGCTGAGATTACCGTCACCGGTTATTGTCAGCTCAGAAGAAGAGGGAACTCTGATACCTTCCTTACATAAGGTGTTGTCGCCGATAAGGTTAAGGTTTAATTTAGAGTTATTACCTATAATAATTGTTGTTTCAGTGCTGCCCTTGATATTGACGTTATCAAGATTGATTGTACATTCAGAATCAGGAGCAGTTTTTACAACCATTTCAATTGTATGGTCACGTTCACCTATTAATGTAACAGTACCGCTGTCAACGTTAATTGTTGTGTACTTATCTAAAGCAATATCAAGCAGACGGATTGTTTCATTATCACTTGCCTCGTATGTATTAAGGTCGTTATTATACTTTGCAAGTCGGATATTTTCACCGATAATAAAGCCCTTGATTTCAGGATTGATTTCCTTGATAATTTCGGCATTTGGCTTAGCTAAATAGAAACCTTGAACTAAATCAACACCAAGTTCTATAAGTGTCTGTAGCTCTTCTTTTGTTTCAACACCCTCAGCAAGAACCTTGATATTGTATTTTGAGGCAAACTGAATAAGATTTGAAACAAGGAATTGCTTTTTACGGTCACTTTCTATTGAAGAAATAAGGCTTATGTCAATTTTTATGTAATTAGGGTTATTGTGCAGCAGTTTAGATTCATTTGAATAGCCGCTGCCGTAGTCGTCAATTGCAATCTGACAATCAAAAAGGGACTGAATTTTATCAAAAGCAGCTAAGCTTTCTGCTGTATCCTCATCATCTTCGAGGATTTCTACAACTGCGTTTTTTGCGGCATCGCCGAATTTATCCTTCAGCTTTTTTAAATGCTCATCTGTTAAGGTGATACTTGGAATACTGTTGATAAATATTTTTTTGCCGGTAAATAAGGCTCTGTTTTCGCTGTAAATTTTAAGGGTGTTGTAAAATGTGTAGTATTCTATATCATACAGCTTTTGGCTGATTTCTGCATATTTCAGAATATCTTTAGGGGCAAGTCCGATTTCGGGTCTTGTTCGCATAAGGGATTCGTAAGCGTAAATTGAACCGTCTTTTGCGTTTACGATAGGCTGAAATTTATATTGAAGTTCATTATTGTCAATAATTTTTTTGAACTTACCGAACATTTCAACCTGTAAGTCTTTTTCACGGTAAATACTTCTGATACCTGCGTTTGAGAGCTGAATATAGGGAACAATTTCAAAAATCATAACGACAGCGACAATTACAAGAGAACTGACTCTCAAAACAGTATATAAACCGTGACTCATACCGTTAGGGAATATGTAATCACTTAAAACAGCAACGGTTGAAATAATAATGGCAATCGCAAGAAGAGTACATTTTACACCAAACAGAATTTGGTTTTTATTATCTCGTAAATCTTTTTTCATATTTTATTCCCCTATAAAAATTGCAGCTAACCACATTTAGACTTTACTATAGTATATCGTAAAATGGGATTAATGTC
>JAZUOE010000249.1:0-2584 GCA_045604505.1 Ruminiclostridium sp.
CGGTTCCGATACAGAGTTTGAATACGTAATGCACAGCGATTTCAAGCTCAGAACCAAGGAATGCAAGGCGGTAATCCGCACAGGAGAAACTACCCCCTACGCAAACATCATCTTACAGTCAGGCTGTATTTTCGCATAACAGCTTATTTCTCACGACCAAGGAGAACTGAATATGAATATTGAAATGAAAGGAATCAATAAGTCATTCGGCACAAATCAGGTACTGAAAGATGCAGGATTTCTTCTTAAAGACGGCGAAGTTCATGCTCTTATGGGCGAAAACGGCGCCGGAAAATCAACTCTGATGAAAATACTTACCGGTGTTTATACCCGTGACGCCGGAACCGTACTTGTTGACGGCAAGGGGGTTGTGTACAAATCACCTCAGGAAGCTGAAAAAGCGGGTATTGTCTTTATCTATCAGGAACTTAACGTTCTTTTCGACCTTACTGTTGAAGAAAACCTCTTTATGGGTAAGGAAATAACAAAGAGGTTCGGTATATGCGACCGTAAGGCAATGCGGCAGAAGGCTCAGGAAGTAATGAACAAGATGGGCGTTAATATTCCGATTAACGCTGTTATGTCTGACCTTTCTGTAGGTCAGCAGCAGATGGTTGAAATTTGCAAGGCACTTATGGTTGATGCAAAAGTTCTTATCATGGACGAACCGACAGCCGCTCTTACCCAAAGCGAAACAGAAGGTCTGTTCAAACTTATCAAGAGCCTTCGTGAAAAGGGTGTTTCCATTGTTTACATCTCTCACAGAATGGAAGAAATTTTTGAACTGTGTGACAGGATTACCATTCTGCGTGACGGTACATACGTTGATACAAAGTACATAAAGGATATAAATATGGACGATATTGTCCGTATGATGATAGGACGTGAAATCGGCGAACGTTACCCGAAACGTGAAAATATCAAGATTGGCGATGAAATGATTCGTGTTGAAGGATTAACAAAAACAAAGACTTTTAATAATGTTAATTTCAGCGTAAAAGCAGGTGAAGTTCTGGGCGTGTCTGGTCTTATGGGCGCAGGTAGAACCGAAATCATGCAGGCAATTTTCGGCAATCTCCCATATGAAAGCGGTAAAGTTTTCATTGAGGGCAAGGAAGTTAAAATCAAATGCGCTCACGATGCTATCAATGCAGGTATCGGTTTTATTACTGAGGACAGAAAAACAGAAGGTCTGCTCCTTGAAAAGAGTATTTCCGAAAATATTGCACTTGCAAATTTAGGTAAGGTTTCCGACAAATCGGTTGTAAAGAAAGCCAAAGTTGACGCATTGGTGAAAAAGGGAATTGAAGAATTCCGTATCAGATGCTTCGGACCTCAGCATGAATGCAACAACCTTTCAGGCGGTAACCAGCAAAAAGTTGTATTCGCAAAATGGGTTTATACCGACCCTAAAATCCTTATTCTTGATGAACCTACACGAGGCGTTGATATCGGCGCCAAGAAGGAAATTTACAGCGTTATAAACGATCTTGCCGCAAAGGGTGTGGCAATTATTCTTGTATCTTCAGAATTACCTGAAGTTTTGGGCATGAGCGACAGAATCATGGTTGTTCACGAAGGTAAAATAACAGGCTTTATCGACGCTGCTGAGGCAGACCAGGAAAAAGTAATGACATTAGCCACAGGAGGTACTTTGTAATGGCAAACAAAGAAAATGCAATGCTCGGTAAAAAGAGCATACTCTCATATATAGGAGAATATGGTGCGTTTATTGCGCTTATATTCTTAGTAATCGTCATCAGTATCATCAGCCCTGAATTCAGAACAGCAAGTAACTTTCTTAACCTTTTACGTCAGGCAACCTTTAACGGTCTTATCGCTTTCGGTATGACCTGTGTAATTTTGTCAGACGGCATCGACCTTTCAGTAGGTTCTACCCTTGCATTAAGTGCAGTTATCTGTGCTAAGCTGATTATGGAAGGCTGCCCTGCTATTTTAGCTATGCTTATTTCCCTTGTAGCAGGTACATTCTTAGGCGTTGTCAGCGGTCTTTTAGTTACAAAGGGCAGATTACAGCCGTTCATAGCTACCCTTATTACAATGACTGCATACAGAGGACTTGCACTTATTCTTACTGATGGTAAGCCTATTTCAAACCTTGCAAAGAGCATCGCAGACAGCGGCAACCAGTTTGCATTCAAGCTTATCGGTAAGGGCAACTTCTGTAACGTTCCGATTCCCGCTATCCTTCTTATCTTCGCACTTCTTGTTTTCTATTTTGTTCTGAATAAAACTACCTTCGGACGCAAAGTATATGCAACAGGCAGCAATTCAAAATGTGCAAAGCTTGTGGGCGTAAACATTACCAAGACAAAAATCATAGTCTATGCTATTTCAGGCTTTATGGCTGCCCTTACAGGTCTTATCCTTATTTCCCGTCTTGATTCCGCACAGCCCACATTAGGCGATGGCTACGAGCTTGACGCTATTGCGGCGGTTGCTCTCGGCGGCACATCAATGAGCGGCGGACGCGGTAAGATTACAGGAACTATCGCAGGTGTTCTTATTATCGCAGTTTTAAACAACGGTATGAACTTACTGGAAGTTTCCACATACTATCAGG
>JAZUOE010000250.1:0-4252 GCA_045604505.1 Ruminiclostridium sp.
AACTGTTTCTATCAAGGATAATATGATATATCGTCTTTTTGTATCACCACAGCAACAGAAAAAACGTTACGGAAAAGCTTTACTTGATTTTGCCGAAAAGAAAATCTCTGAAAAATATAACACTATTGTAATAGACTCTTCCCTTCCTGCAAAAGCTATATATTTGAAAAGAGGATATAAAGAAACAAAATACAATGTAATTTCTACAGATAATAATGATTATCTCTGTTATGATGAAATGATAAAAAATATATAAATAAAGGTAGGACAAATATGGAAACAGCCTCACAAGCAGTTCTTACACAAACAATTATAATGTTTATAATCGTCATTATCGGCGCATTGTGTTATAAATTCAAGCTTATAACCGACGACGGTAAAAAACAGCTTTCTTCACTTGTAATGTATATTGTAAATCCGTTGCTCATTTTCCTTGCATATCAGACTGATTTCAGACAGGATTTACTGGTAGGATTAGGTTGGACAACCGTTATGGCGGTAATAACCTACGCAGTTTTTATTGTTTTAGCGCAATTCATAATAAGAAATAAAGACGGACGTGAAACTGCAATTGAAAGATTTTCGATTATTTACTCAAACTGCGGTTTTATGGGAACTCCCCTTATTTTTGGTGTTTTCGGAAGTGAGGGTGTCTTTCTTCAAAATGGCTTTATAACCGTTTTTAATTTATGTGTATGGACTCATGGCATTATGTCTATGAAAGGTCAAAAGGACGGAAAATCAATACTTAAGGCACTTAAAACACCTGCTCTTATTGCGGTTTTTGCCGGTCTGATTTGTTTCTTCCTTCAGATACGTATTCCTGAAATCCCCTGCACCGCATTAAACCATGTTGCTGAAATGACAACTCCACTTGCAATGTTAGTGGCTGGAGCCTCAATAGCAAGTTCAAATATAATAAAAAGTCTGAAAAATCCAAGAATATATCTCATAACAGTGCTGAAATTGATTGTGTTTCCGCTGATTGCACTTTTGCTAATTGCCTTTTTACCCGCGTCAGAAACAGCTAAGCTTATTACCCTTATAGAAATCGGCTGCCCTACCGCAACAATAGGCATGATGTTTGCCATAACCTTTAATAAAAACGCTGAATACAGCTCACAGATTTTTGCTGTTACAACTTTGCTTTCAATGGCTACATTACCGTTAATTGTATGGATTGGCACAACTTTTTTACAGAATATTGCATAACAAAGGTATGATTATATGACAAATTATGATATCGCAATAATAGGCGGTGGAGCGGCAGGACTTGCTGCTGCAATATCTGCTGCTAGACACAATCCTAATCTTAAAATCGTTATCTTGGAACGACTTCCCCGCATTGGCAAGAAAATTCTTGCTACAGGAAACGGCAGATGCAATTACACTAACCGTAATATTGATAAAACCAACTATCACGGAAGTTGCTCCCCATTATATGATTCCATAAAGCATTTTAACTGCGAACAGTTTTTTGAAACGCTTGGCATATACGGATATTGTGATGAAGAATTTCGCGTTTACCCTTTAAACAATAACGCCTCTGCTATCCTTGACGGTCTAAGGCTTGAAATTCAAAAACTAAACGTTGATGTAATCTGCGATTTTAATGTAACTGATATAACAAAACAGAATAAATATCGTATTTCATCAGAAAATGATTATATAACCGCTGCTGCAATAATTATAGCAGCAGGTGGTATGTCACAATCGAATTTAGGCAGCGACGGTTCAGTTTTGAGAATATTAAAAAAGATGAATACGGATATTACACCTCTTTACCCTGCTCTTACATCATTTAAAGTCAACCCTGACAGTGTTCGTTCCTTCAAAGGTATAAGAACAAATGCCATTGTTTCATTAATCGAAAACGGTAAAACAATAAAAAAAGAACGCGGCGAGGTTCAATTTGGCGACGGTACTATTTCAGGTATATGCGTTTTTAATTTAAGCTGCCTTGCAGGTGGAAAAGAAAATCTTTCACTATCACTTGATATGATGCCTGATGTAAATTTCAACGAGTTAAAGGCGCTTATTAAAAATATTAAAAACATCAGAAATCAGGCTCCTTTAGAGGATTTTCTCAGCGGGATTGTCAATAAACGTATTGGTATGAACATTATAAAAACTACTACAAATTATTCTCTTACAGAAAAAACATCTGTGCTGACCGAAAAGGAGCTTAATAACATTGCGTCACTTTTGAAAAATTTTAAATTTAATATAACAGGACTTTCAGGGTTTGAAAAATCACAGGTTACAGCCGGTGGCATAAAGTATTCAGAAGTTACAAATAATTTTGAATCGAAGAAGTTTAAAAATATGTTTTTCTGCGGAGAGGCACTGGATATAATCGGCGATTGCGGTGGCTATAACCTGTATTTTGCCTTTGGCAGCGGCGTTCAAGCAGGAAAAAATTGCGCGGAGGGATTTAATGTTAAGAATAAATGATATTACCCTACCGTTAGACTATAACGAAAAAACACTTCCTTTGCTTGTCGCAAAAGAAATCGGCTGTAATACGTCTGACATTTCTGAAATAAAGCTTGTAAAACGCTCTGTAGATGCAAGAAAAAAGAATAATGTTCACTTTAAAGCCGCTGTAGAAATATCAGTAAAAAATGAACAGAAAATACTTAAGAAATTCCCGGCAAATAAGGTTTCTTTAGCTGTCCCCTATTCCTATTCACAGCCTGTATGCAAGTGCGACATGAAAAGACCTGTTGTTGTGGGATTCGGCCCTGCAGGAATGTTTGCAGCACTCACTCTTGTTCGCAGCGGGTTAAAGCCTGTGGTACTTGAACGTGGCGGAGATTGTGATACAAGAATCAAAGCAATTGAAGATTTTCATAATGGCGGAATTTTGGACGAAAACTGCAATGTTCAATTCGGAGAAGGCGGTGCCGGTACTTTTTCCGACGGTAAACTGACAACAGGTATCAAAGATGTACGAATAAAATACGTTTTTGAAACTCTTGTTGAGTTTGGCGCCCCAAAAGAAATTTTATATCTCGCAAAACCACATATCGGAACAGACATTTTAAGAAGTGTCATCAAAAACATAAGAAATGAAATAATCCGTCTTGGCGGTGAAGTTATTTTTAACGCAAAACTGACAGATTTCACCTTTGCAAATAATCAGATAAGCTCAGCTATTTACGAAAAAAACGGTAACCAATTTGAAATCAGAACAAATAGTATAATTCTAGCAATCGGTCATAGTGCAAGAGATACCTTTGAAATGCTATACAAAAAGAATATTGCAATGTCGCAGAAAAATTTCGCTATGGGCATGAGAATTGAGCATTTACAAAGTGATGTAAATAAATCATTATACGGTGATTTTCATAATCACCCTGCCTTGTCAGCCGCCTATTATAAGTATGTTGTTCATCTCCCTAATGGACGTTCATTATACACATTTTGTATGTGTCCGGGCGGATATGTTGTGGGAGCAGCCTCTGAAAAGGACAGCGTGGTTACAAACGGCATGAGTTATTTTTCAAGAAGTGCAGAAAATGCTAATTCTGCCTTGCTTGTCAATACAGAGCCCTCTGACTTTGGCAGTGATTATGTACTTGCAGGAATGGAACTTCAAAGAAAAATTGAAAAAGCAGCTTTTATAGCAGGTGGAAAAAATTATTTTGCACCTATCTCCTTAGTCGGAGATTTTATTAAGGGTGCCAAATCACAAAATCTCGGAAATGTAACTCCTACCTATATGCCGGGTGTCAGCTTTGCGCAGCCTGAAGAATATCTTCCTGAATTTATTGTCGATACAATCAGAAAAGGTATTCCTTTAATCGGGCAAAAAGCAGATTTCTTCAATATAGAAGACGCTGTACTGACAGGCGCTGAAACAAGGAGTTCTTCTCCTGTACGAATTAACAGAAATGATACCCTTATGTCCCTGTCCGTTAAGGGGCTTTATCCCTGCGGGGAAGGTGCAGGATATGCCGGTGGAATTGTTTCTGCGGCAGTTGATGGTATAAAATGCAGTGAGGCGGTGATAGAAAATGGCTGGAACAGCTTGTGACCAATGTTCATATTATGTGTACAATGAGTTTCTTGAATGTTATGAATGTACCGTAAATATGGACGAAGATGAAATGTACCGTTTTTTAAGTTCTTCAGATTATAATTGTCCTTATTACAGACCTGAAGATGACTATTTTCTTGCTAGAAAACAGTAAATACAAACATACCTAAGTTTTATATTTTATAAAATTACAAAAAATAAATATAAAAT
>JAZUOE010000251.1:0-2255 GCA_045604505.1 Ruminiclostridium sp.
AAAGTTTTAGGAAAGGAGTTTGAGGAAAACCCTTTTACAAAAGGGTTTTCTTCAATAATATAAAAACTTCTATATGAGCACCGCCCTTAGCGTACCCTACTTACTTAGCGTAGTCAATAACTCTGCTTTCACGGATAAGATTAATTTTAATCTGTCCGGGATATTCCATTTCAGCCTCAATCTTCTGAGCGATTTCTCTAGCTAAAACTACCATCTTATCATCATTTACAGAGTCAGGCTTAATCATTATGCGGATTTCTCTACCTGCCTGAATTGCGTAAGACTTGTCAACGCCGTTGAAAGAGGAACAAATCTCTTCCAATTTCTGTAAACGCTTAATGTAATTTTCGTAGTTTTCACTTCTTGCTGCGGGACGTGCTGCGCTGATTGCGTCAGCAGCCTGAACAAGACAAGCAACGATTGTCTTTGCCTCAACGTCGCCGTGATGTGCCTCAATAGCGTGGATAACGTCAGCACTTTCCTTGTACTTGCGGCATACGTCAACACCAATCTGTACGTGGGAGCCCTCAATTTCCATGCTAAGAGCCTTACCGATGTCGTGGAGCAGACCTGCACGACGTGCAAGATTTGCGTCAACACCAAGCTCATCAGCTAACATACCTGCGAAGTGCGCAACCTCAATAGAGTGTGCAAGAACATTCTGACTATAAGATGTACGGTAGTAAAGTCTACCAAGCAGCTTTACAAGTTCAGGGTTAAGACCGTTTACGTTAGTTTCAAGAACAGCACGTTCGCCTTCCTGACGAATCTTCTGTTCAACCTCTCTTCTGGCCTTTTCAACCATTTCCTCAATGCGGGTGGGGTGAATTCTGCCGTCCTGAATAAGACGTTCAAGAGCAATTCTTGCGATTTCACGGCGAACTTTATCGTGGCTTGAAAGTGTGATTGCCTCAGGTGTATCGTCAATAATGAGGTCAACGCCTGTAAGCTGTTCAAGGGTACGGATATTTCTACCCTCACGGCCGATAATTCTACCCTTCATTTCATCGTTGGGCAGTGGTACAACGGAAACTGTCATTTCAGATACTGTTTCCGCAGAAAGTCTTGCGATTGCTAAAGCTATGTGACTTCTTGCCTTATCGTCACATTCGTCCTTAATTCTCTGCTCTGCATTCATAATGCGCATTGCCTTTTCGTGGTCAAGCTCATTATCAAGCATTTTAAGGAGATGTTCCTTAGCCTGTTCAGTTGTAAAGCCGGAAATTCTTTCAAGAATATCCATCTGACTCTTTTTAATTGACTCAGCCTCTGCTAATTTTTCTTCAGCCTTCTTATTTTTTGCTAAAAGGCTTTCCTCAAGCTTTTCAATCTTATCGTTCTTCTTGTCAAGGTTTTCTTCCTTCTGCTGAAGTCTTCTTTCTGCACGGGAAACCTCAGAACGACGTTCCTTAAGTTCCTTTTCAGTTTCGTTTTTCAGCTTTTGGATTTCCTTTTCAGCCTGACCTCTCATGCGATAGATTTCATCTTTGGCTTCAACCAGTTTTGTTTTCTTTTCAGCGGCAGCTTTTTCCCGTGCCTCAGACAGAATACGCTGTGCTTCTTTTTCTGCCGAACCAATCTGTGCTTCGGCGTCCTTTTTGCGATGCTCAATTCCCATACGGAAACAGATAAATCCCGCAACACCTGCGCCAATAATTAAAGCCGCAGCGATAAGTACAATTGCAAGTACTAAATCCATCTTTACTCAATCCTCCTTCTATAAAATTCCCGCATACATACTTACTCCTTGGGAAAATCAAGCAGAAAGAGGCGGTAACGCACCTGCAGTTATCGCTCCGACTTGAAAAAATATCAATATTCACATAAGAAAATCATTAAAATTCATCTATAATAACAAATTTACCGATTAAATTACCTCGAATAGAAATAGTTGGGAGTTTAAAAAATATATGTAAACCGGGATGGTAAAAAATAGAAAATAGCTGTATAATAAATGTAACGTCATACAACATATTCACATTAATAATTTTAATACATTTTTACCAAATTGTCAAGATTATTTTTTAATTTTTATTAAAAAAAGTCAATATCACTTGACGTTTTTTTCTATTTGTGATATACTATATAAGCAACTTAATAAGCCGGTGTGATGGAATGGCAGACGTGACGGACTCAAAATCCGTTGGTAGCAATACCGTGCGGGTTCAAGTCCCGCCACCGGCACCAAAAAAACGCAGGCATCGCCTTTTGGCGGTGCCTGTTTTTTTGATTTAGAGGAAGCGGGACTTGAAGGG
>JAZUOE010000252.1:0-6112 GCA_045604505.1 Ruminiclostridium sp.
CTGCAGATACCCCATAGTGAAATATACTGTGTCATTGCCATAGAAAAAGTCATAAACGCTGACAATATTAGGGTTGCCGTTAAAACCTGCTACAAGCTGCGCCTCTTCGTAGAATTTATCGGCACCCGCTTTAAATGCGTCCTTTGATTGGTCAGAGGAAACAGAAACGGTGGTAGCGTTTGAATCTCTCATAGCAACGCCATAAGGATAATATTCCTTTATGGCAACGCGGCAGTGAAGTTTCATATCATAAGCAAGATATGTAATACCAAAACCGCCTTTGCCTATAACCTTACCTATAAGGTAGCGGTCCTCAAGGACACTGCCCATTTCAAGCACTGTTTTATCAGTGCTTTTTTCATTGTGAGTGTAGCCGCATTCTTCACAAACTGAAGAATTTACAGGCGCAAAACAGGCTGCACAAAGCTTTTTGTTATTAACAGTTATCATTTCCTCACCTCTTTAAAAGTAATATATGAAACCGTCATTGTCGCATGACATACCAACTGCAAAATCTTTAAACTTCTGTCCTGAAAAGCCATTGTAGGAAATATCAAGCTCTGTGGCTATTTTTAAACCCTGAATAGCGTCGTAATCGCCGTTAAGCTTGTTGTTTGCAATCCATAGCTGCTCTATTTTACTGCTGTTAAGGGGTGTTGCATCAGATATGAAGTTATTGTTAAGCCCCACCATTTTTAATTTCTTAAAACCTCTTAAGGGTTCAACACTTGTAATTTTGCAGTTTTCAAAAAGAATGTCTTCAAGATTTTTCATATTTTTCAACGGCTCAAGAGTGCTTATTGAGCTGTTTCCGAAAGCAATACCACGCATATTGACACAGTTTTTAATGGGAGAAAGGTCATATATGTTGTTTTCGTTGCACCACATTTCCTCTAATTTTGTATGCTTAGAAAGAGGCGCAAGGCTTGTAATCTTGTTTTTCTCAAAATTCAGGACTGTAAGATTTGTGAGATTTTCCGCAAAATCAAGGCTTGTAACCGAATTTTTATGGAAAGTCAACTTTTTAAGCTGTGTAAGACCTGCTAAGGGAGAAAGGTCAGTAAGGCTGTTGCCGTCAAGATAAATTTCAGTTACATTTTTAAATTCTGAAAGCACCTTTATATCTTCATCTGTAAGACTCATATACATCAGAGAAAGAGTGCCTGTCATATTCTTGTCAACTGTTTTCTTGCCGATTTGTACAGCGTTTTCAGCGGGAATTTCATTAGCTGCTGTTTTTGTAGTTACAACAGAAACCTTACTGCCTGTATATGTAATCTGTGCATTATTAGAATTAAACAAAGCCGTGCTGTCAACTGCCGCTGAAGAGGGCGCACTCACTTTTTCCAGTTTTTCGCAATCAGAAAAGGCGTATTCTTCTACCTTCTTTATTGATGCAGGGAGTGATATTTCCTTAATGCTATCGCAGTTGTATATTAATTTTTTTGAAATAGTGTCCACCTTGTCGGGAATATTTACATACCATAAACTGCTGCAATTAGCAAAGGCACTTTCCCCTATAGTTGTTACCGATTCAGGCAGAGTCATTCGTCCTATAGATGTGCAGTTATTAAAAGCAAACGGTCCGATTTTTTCAACGCCGTCATTCATAACAACGCTAACAAGATTAGGACAACCGGAAAATGCTGCATAACCGATTTCTTTAACCGTAGAGGGAATTACTAAGGATTTTATAAAATCCTTTCGGGCAAAGGCGCTGTCATTGATTTTCTTAACAGGTAAGCCTTTGATTTCTTCAGGAATTTCTACAATTTCTTCATCACCGAAATAGTTGTTTATTGTAATCCCACCGTTTTCCTCTGTAACATTATAAAGCTTTAATAACTTGTCATCTACAGATTCTGTACCACCTGTACTTGTTGTTACCGAAGGAGTATCAGGGTCAACATCAGGCTTATTAAACAGTGTGGGTATCGCTACCGCTCCGCCGATTATAACTGCAATTGCCGCTACAATACCGATAATAACACCTGTTTTCTTATTCTTTGGTTTGGGAGGGTTTTCTTCACTCTCTGCTTTCGGCTGTGGTGATTTCTTTGCCTTTTCAACAGGTTTTTCTTCTTTCTTCTTTGCTTTCTTTTTATCATCTGCGGATTTTGGCTGTACTTCCTGTGCAGGGGCAGTTGCCTCTATTGGCTGTACCTCTCGTGCAGGGGCAGTTGCCTCTATTGGCTGTACCTCACGTGCAGGAGCGGTTGCATCTATGGGCTGTACCTCACGTGCAGGGGCAGTTGCATCTATTGACTCCACACTGCTGGAAAAGTCGGCAGAGGAGATTTTCTCACCTGTATACGCACTAGCCTCAATAACCGCCTGTTTGTTCCCGAAAACGTCTTCAGGAACAAGCTGTACTGCTGACAATGCAGCACGAAATTCCTGAATATTCTGATAACGGTCAGCTATATTCAGGGCAGTTGCCTTTTTTATAACCTGCCAAAGCTGTTCGTTTATACCGTGATTGGAGTTTAAATATTCGCTGTCGTCCTCATGGCGGTCATAGGGATTTTCCAAAAGCTGACCTGTAAGGCAGTAGTAAAGGGTTGCGCCTAAGGAGTAAATATCTGTCCAAGGACCTTGCTTACCCTTTGTTAAATGCTGTTCAAGGGGGGTAAAGCCCTTTTTCATTATTACAGAAAGATTTTGTGAACCCTCAATAAGCACCTGTCTTGCCGCGCCGAAGTCCAGCAGCTTTACACTGCCGTCATTACACAGCATTATATTATCAGGTGATATATCACGGTGAAGAATATTAACACCGTGAGCGGCAATAAGTGCATTTGAAACCTGATTTGCAACATAAACAGCCTGTTCAGATGTAAGCAAATCCTTTTTAAGCTGATTTTTCAGCGTAACTCCGTTAAGGTAGCCCATTACAAAGTAAGCAGTGTCATTTTCACGGAAGAAGTCAGTAACATTCACAATATTAGAATGACCGTTGAATTTTGCAACTCTCTTTGCCTCATCATAAAACTTATCGGCGCCCGTTTCAAAAGTAGCCTTGCTTTCTTCACTTGTGGGCACTACTGTTATACTGCCGATATCACGGGTTGCAAGACCGTTAGGATAATATTCCTTTACGGCAACCTTACATTCCAGTTTCAAATCATAGGCAAGATAGGTGATACCAAATCCACCTTTGCCAAGAGGTTTGCCCACACGATAGCGGTTGTTAAGAACAGTGCCTGTTGTCAGTACGGCACGGTCTGCCGTCGACTGACTTTTTTCAAAGCCGCATACACTGCATGGCTCATTATCTATAGGGGAAAAACAGCCCTCGCAAAGCTGTATCCCTTCATCGCTCGTAAACATAAATGCTCCTTAAATAAAATTACTTAGCCTTTTTTGAAGACGGCTTTAATTTTAATCCCTTGAGATAAAGGAATAAAACAGCCGCAATTATACAAACTGCCGACATTATGAAAAGCGCAGCCCATGAGCTAAGCACAGGGTTAAGTCCGAAAAGATAGGTGGTTGACTCGGCATAAGCCTCATCTACGCCGATTTCTCTTCCGAAAGGAATTTGCACCCACATATTATCTGCCTCTGAAAATTGACAGGAGTAGTACATACTGTTAATATCAGCGGTAGTTAAAAAGGCAATACAAGCCCAGCGGCAGGTAACAAATTTTGAGATTGTTTCAGTCATTCCCGCTAATGTACAAGCAACACCGGAGAATAAAATCTGAGGCAGCAGACATACAGGGCAGACAACCAGCGCCATATCATTTGAAACAGCGGCAGAAATTGCAAGACCAAGACACATTGCACTGATAATTGAAAGGAGTGCGGTGATAAATAATTCAAACCATGCGCCGCCCTCTGTAAATACAACACCATTTTCTCTGAGCTGCAGGGCAAGTGAAGTAGGTGCGTCTATGTCACCGTCTATGGTTGCGGTTGTGTTAGTGAAGAAGAGGAACATTCCCACCATGATTACAGCCTGAATAACACAGAGAATGCCGATTACCGTCAGCTTTGACATTATGTAGGGCAATGGCTTTACGCCTGTAAACTGCTCACGCTGATAAATGGTACGCTCCTTGCTGATTTCCTGCACGGAGTTGAAGATGCCTACCCAGAATGCCGCACAAGCAAAGGCAAACATCAGCTTTAATGTATCATTCGCCACCACGAATGGCATACTGTCACGGGTTATATCAAGACCAAGCATATTGAAAATATCGCCGTCCGCCTGAAATGCAAGGCAAACAAGAAGGGTAAGTACAACAGGCATTGCCAACAGGAGTATAAGCCTTAATCTGCTGTTCATGGTTATTTCAGCATATCGGCTTGTGATGACCTTATATTGACGCATTCCCTCACCCATATCAAGCTTTTTGCCCTCGTCCTTAAGAGGAGTTTCAGTATTAAAGCTGTTTGCGGGGATATATTCTTTGGCAAATCTTGCGGAAACGGTTTTTGAATGTTCATTTAAATCCTCGTAAATATCGGTCATACCCTCTTTACCGAAGAATTTAAGCGCATCTTTAGGCTTACCCGAATAACAGAGATAACCGCCGCTGCCCATACAGATAAGTCTGTCGCACATATTTATGTTCTGAACAGTATGGGTTACCATAATTACTGTCTTACCTGTTGCGGCAAGTCTTTTAAGCATTGCCATAAGGTTCTTTTCTGTTCCCGGGTCAAGACCTGATGAGGGTTCATCTAGGAAAAACAGCTTAGGTGACGCCAACAATTCTACCGCAATACTTGCTCTCTTTTTCTGTCCGCCTGAAAGCTTACTGATAAGAGTATGACGATGTTCGGAAAGCTCAACCATATCAAGAGTTTCATCAATTTTCTGCTTGATTTCCTCTTTTGTGGTATCCTTAGGCATTCTGAGTCTTGCGGAATAATGGAGCATTCGCTCTAAAGTAAGACTGTCATATACAATATCATTCTGCGGCACATAGCCGATAATACTCCTTACGCTGCGGTTGTTTGAGCCGATACTTTCACCGTTTATAAGCACATCGCCCGAAGTAAAACTTGTCATACCTGAAAGGCAGTTAAGCAGGGTTGTCTTTCCTGCACCTGAACCGCCGATGATTGCAACAAACTCGCCCGGTTCAATTGACAGGTTTACATCGTTTGTGATATATTTTTCGCCCTTTCCTGCCTTGACTTTTTTGAACAGGTTATGTACTGCCACACTGACACCGCCCATATTCTTTTGTGAATAGAGTGTGCCGCCGCTGAATACAAGAGAGGTATCCGCAATGGTAATCTTATCCATCTGACAAAGCTGCTGCTTTTTCTTAAGAGGCATACCGTTGAGGATAACGCCGTTCATTGAGTTATTGTCGGTAATATAGTAATTTTCGCCCTCTTTGGTGATTATACAATGTCTTCTTGAAACAGAGGGGTGGGTTATTATAATATCACAACTGCTGTCACGGCCGATAACATACTTGCTGCCGCTGATGACATATCTGTCCTCTTCTGCCGCCGCTGACTGACTTGAAAAGGCAATGATACATCTTTCACTAAGGTCAGTGCCTATGTGGAGCTTATCGCCGTCATGGAGCTGCTTTGACGGAACCTTTCTGCCGTTGAATATCAGACCGTTTACGCTGTTATCATCTGTAACAGTCCATACACCGTCCTTTTTTGTAAAGGTACAGTGGGCTCTTGAAATAATAGATACGTCTTTATCAATACAAATATCGTTTGGCTCGGCACTTTCGCTGCCGTGAATTGCGCCTCTGCCTAATCTTACCTGCTCCTTGCCGAAACTGTCAAGATTATAGCTTTTAGGCTCTTTATTTGGTATATATAAAATAATGTTTGTTTCCTGTGACAACTTGTTCACTCCTTAGCTTATTATTAATCGGCCTGTTTCCAAATCAAGAGAAGAGGAATACCCGATTGTTATTTCCTCATCACTTTCGGCTGACTCTGACGATTGAGGCGGCTGCTGAATTTCCTCTGTTGTAATGTCAGAAATCTCTGTTTCAGCGCTTTCTTCCGTTACAGGCGCCTCTGTTGTATCGGAAGTATCTTCTGTTTCCGATATATCTGTTATTTCCGGTACAACTTGGGTTTCTGAAATCTCTGTCTGAGAAGTCGGGGGCCAAGCGGGCTTAGG
>JAZUOE010000253.1:0-8036 GCA_045604505.1 Ruminiclostridium sp.
AGAACAGAGCTGCTGAATTAAAGCAGGAGCTTTTCAACCTCCGTTTTCAGCTTGCAGTAAACCAGCTTGAAAATCCTACAAGAATCAAGGCTGTTAAGAAGGAGATTGCCGTTATCAAGACAATCCAGCGTGAGCGTGAACTCACAGCTAATAAGTAAGAGGGAGGACGAAGCTAAATGGAAAGAAATCTTAGAAAAACCAGAGTTGGCACCGTAGTAAGCGACAAGATGGATAAGACAATAGTTGTTGCTATCAAGGATAACGTTCGCCACCCTTTATACAAGAAAATCGTTAAGAGAACAATCAAGTTAAAGGCTCATGACGAAGCAAACACCTGCAAAATCGGTGATACAGTAGAAATTATGGAAACAAGACCCTTATCTAAGGATAAGAGATGGCGTCTTGTAAACGTAATCGAAAGAGCTAAGTAATAACGGAAGGAGAATAAGTAATGATTCAGATGCAGACACGCCTTAAGGTTGCTGATAACACAGGTGCTAAGGAACTTATGTGCATCAGAGTCCTCGGCGGTACTCGTAGAAAATATGCTAACATTGGTGACGTTATTATCGCTTCCGTTAAGAAAGCAAGTCCCGGTGGTACAGTTAAGAAGGGCGACGTAGTTAAGTGTGTAGTAGTTCGTAGCGCATCCGGTTTAAGACGTGACGACGGCACATACATCAGATTTGACGAAAACGCTGCTGTTATTATTAAGGAAGACAAAAACCCCAGAGGAACCCGTATCTTCGGGCCCGTTGCCAGAGAGCTCCGTGAAAAGGACTTTATGAAGATTCTTTCACTTGCTCCTGAAGTATTATAAGGGAGGACGTCTAATATGAATAACTTACACGTTAAAACAGGCGATGAAGTAAAAATCATCTCCGGTAAGGACAACGGTAAGACCCGTAAGGTTTTACAGGTTGCTCCTGCTGAAGGTAAGGTAATCGTCGAAGGCTGCAACATGGTAACAAAGCATGTTAAGGCTAAGCGTCAGGGTCAGCTCAGCGGCATCGTTAAGGCTGAAGGCGCTCTCTATGCCTGCAAGGTAATGCCTATCTGCCCTAAGTGCAAGAAGGCAACAAGAGTTGGCAATGAGATTAAGAAGGATAAGAAAGTAAGAGTTTGCAAACATTGTGGTGCAGAACTCTAATTGAGCTTGACGGAGGGGTCGGATAAAGTAACTTCCGGCTGCCGTCAGTAAGGAGTAAATAAAATGGCTAGAATGAAAACCTATTATAAGGAAACCGTAGCTCCTGCTCTTTTCAAGAAGTTCGGTTACAAGAGCGTTATGCAGGTTCCGAAGCTTGATAAGATTGTTGTCAACGTTGGCTGCGGCGAAGCTAAAGATGACCAGAAGAAAATTGACGCAATCATGGGTGATTTAGCTCAGATTACAGGTCAGAAGCCTGTTGTTTGTCGCGCTAAGAAGGCTATCGCAAACTTCAAACTCAGAGAAGGCAACATTATCGGTGTTAAGGTTACACTTAGAAACGATACAATGTACGAATTCCTTGACAGATTCTTCAACGTAGCACTCCCCCGTGTACGTGACTTTAGAGGTATTAACCCTAACTCATTCGACGGAAGAGGTAACTACAGCGTTGGTATCAAGGAACAGCTCATTTTCCCTGAAATCGAATATGAAAAGATTGATGCAATCCGTGGTATGGACATCAACTTCGTAACAACAGCTAAGACAGACGAAGAAGCAAAAGAGCTGCTCTCACTCATGGGCGCTCCCTTCGCTAAATAAGAAAGGTTAAGGAAATAAAATATGGCAAAGAAATCAATGGTTGCTAAACAGCAGCGTCCTGCAAAGTTTTCCACCCGTTCTTACAACAGATGCAAAATATGCGGCAGACCTCATGCATATCTCCGTAAGTTTGGTATATGCAGAATTTGTTTCAGAGAGTTAGCTTACAAGGGACAGATTCCCGGAGTTAAGAAGGCAAGCTGGTAATTTTTCATCAAATTTATAAGGAGGAAAAAATAATGCAGATTACTGATACTATCGCAGATATGCTGACAAGAATTCGTAACGCTAATTCAGCAAAGCACCCCTCTGTTGATATTCCTTGTTCAAACATCAAGAAGCAGATTGCTCAGATTCTTGTTGATGAGGGTTATATCAAGAACTTCAGAGTTATCGAAGACAACAAGCAGGGTGTTATCAGAATTACTTTAAAGTATACTGAGAATAAGTCACAAGTTATTACAGGCTTACGCAGAGTTAGTAAGCCCGGTTTAAGAATTTACTCAAATTGCAAGGATATGCCTAAGGTTATGAAGGGCCTTGGTATCGCTATCGTTTCTACTTCTAAGGGTATTATGACCGACAAGAAGGCTAGAGAAGAACACGTTGGCGGCGAAGTCCTCGCATTTGTATGGTAATAAGGAGGAACAGGATATGTCAAGAATTGGTAAGAACCCTATTACTGTTCCTGCCGGAGTTGAAGTCAAGGTTGACGGCTCAACAGTTACAGTAAAAGGACCTAAGGGCACACTTTCTAAGGAATTTAAGCCCACTATGAAAATCACCGTTGACGGCGCTGTTGTTACAGTAGAACGTCCCGACGATGAAGCAGCAAATCGCTCACTTCACGGTCTTACAAGAACACTCATCAACAACATGATTATCGGTGTTACTGAGGGCTATCAGAAAACTCTCGAAATCAACGGTGTTGGTTACAGATGTCAGAAGCAGGGTAAGGACGTTACATTAAACGTAGGTTTCTCTCACCCCACAATCGTTTCCGACACAGAGGACTGCACATTAGAAGTACCTCAGCCTAACCAGATTATCGTTAAGGGTATCGACAAGCAGAAGGTTGGACAGTACGCAGCTGAAATCAGAGGCATTCGTCCTCCTGAGCCTTACAAGGGTAAGGGCATCAAGTACATTGATGAAGTAATCCGCCGCAAGGAAGGTAAAGCCGGTAAGGGTAAGAAGTAAAACATAAGGAGTGATAAGAAATGATTAAAACAATTGATAGCAATAAGAACAGAATCAAGCGTCACCAGAGAATCCGTAACAAGATTTCCGGTACTGCTTCTTGTCCTCGCCTTAATGTTTTCCGTTCCGCTAAGAACATCTATGCACAGCTCATCGATGATGAAGCAGGTAAGACACTTTGCTCCGCTTCCACAAACGAAAAGAGCTTCACAGAATACGGCGGCAACTGCGAAGCAGCCAAGAAGGTTGGACTTGCACTTGCAGAAAAGGCAAAGGCACAGGGCATTACAGATGTAGTATTCGACCGTTCAGGTTATGTTTACCACGGTAGAGTTGCTGCATTAGCAGAGGGTGCGCGTGAAGGCGGACTCAATTTCTAATCATAACAGGAGGATAAAGCTTTGGCACTTTTAGATGCATCAAAATATGAACTTGCTGAAAAAGTAGTTGCTATTAATCGTGTATCCAAGACTGTTAAGGGCGGACGTATCATGAAGTTCTCCGCACTTGTAGTTGTTGGTGACGGCAACGGCGTAGTAGGCTTTGGCTTAGGTAAGTCAAATGAAGTTCCGGACGCTATCCGTAAGGGTATTGACGACGCTAAGAAGAATCTCGTAAAGATTTCGTTAAAGGGTACAACAATTCCTCACGAAGTTGTTGGTAAGTTCGGCGCAGGTGCTGTTCTTATGAAACCCGCACCCGAAGGTACAGGCGTTATCGCAGGTGGTCACGTTCGTTCAGTAGTTGAAATGGCTGGTATCAAGAACATTCGTACCAAGTCCCTTCGCTCTAACAACCCCTGCAACGTAGTACGTGCTACAATCGCTGGTTTAGCATCTCTCAGAGACGCTGAACAGGTAGCAGCACTCAGAGGTAAGACTGTTAAGGAAATTTTAGGCTAAAGAAAGGATTGGTTGTCTTATGGCACTCAAAATCAAGTTAGTAAAGTCACTTATTGCCCGCAAGGACAGTCACATTGCTACTGCTCATTCTTTAGGTCTTAAGAAGATTGACGATGTAACAGTACAGCCTGATAATGCGGCTACAAGAGGCAAAATTAAGGAAATTCACTATTTAGTTGAAGTTACCGAAGAATAATCTCACTCATAGGAGGTGTAAGTAATGAAGCTTCACGAATTATCTCCTGCTATCGGCGCAACTAAGGAAGTTAAGCGTATCGGTCGTGGACACGGTTCCGGTCACGGTAAGACAGCAGGTAAAGGTCATAAAGGTCAGTGGGCACGTTCTGGCGGCGGTGTTAAGCCCGGATTCGAGGGTGGTCAGACAAAACTCGCTATGCGTATCCCTAAGCGTGGATTCAACAACATCTTCGCTACCGAATATGCTACCGTAAATGTTTCTGATTTAGAAGCACGTTTTGAAAATGGTGCTGTTATCGACGCAGCTGCTTTAGTAGAAAGCGGTTTAGTTAAGAAGACACTTGACGGCGTTAAGGTTTTAGGTAACGGCGAAATCACCAAGAGCTTTACAGTTAAGGCTGCAAAGTTCACTGCAGCGGCTGCTGAAAAAATTGAAAAAGCAGGTGGAAAGGCAGAGGTGATCTAATGTTTGAAGTCTTTCGTAATGCGTGGAAAGTCGCAGAGTTAAGAAAAAAGATTTTATATACATTACTCATCATCTTTATTTTCCGTCTTGGTTCAAGCATTTTTGTACCGTTTCTCGACAGCGACGTTATTTCGCAGATGCTCGGTGACGGCGAGATTGCACTCCTGTCTTATCTTGATACGATGACAGGTGGTGCGCTCAGTCAGGGTACTCTGTTGGCAATGTCCATTACCCCGTATATCAACGCTTCAATCATTATTCAGCTTCTCACAGTTGCCATCCCCCCTCTGGAACGTCTTAGTAAAGAGGGTGACGAGGGCAGAAAGAAACTTAACAAAATTACAAAGCTAACAACCCTTGGTCTTGCGCTTTTCCAGGCAACAGCGTTCTTTGTAACACTGAGAAACTCAGGTGCTGTTCTCTATACGCAGGGCTTTGAGGGTGTATTGGCGGCAATCACAATCATCGCTTGTTTCGTTGCTGGTGCGTGTCTTATCGTATGGCTCGGTGACCAGATTAACGAAAAGGGTATCGGTAACGGTATATCTATGATACTCTTCGCGGGTATCGTTGCAAGAGGCCCTGCTGATATTTTCAACCTTATAATGTCTATGAAGGGTAACATGAAGAATGCTATCTTAGTTCCAATTGTACTCATCATTTACGTTGCTATGATTGCTCTCGTTGTTCTTATGACAAACGCAGAGAGAAGAATTCCCGTTCAGTACGCAAAAAGAGTTGTAGGAAGAAAGATGTACGGCGGTCAGTCTACACACATTCCAGTTAAGGTTGCTATGGCGGGTGTTATGCCCATCATCTTCGCAATGTCCGTAATGAGCTTACCTCAGACAATCTGTTTCTTCTTTGGAATTACAGGTGACGGTACAAGCGGACACGACTTCTGGGAAGGTTTTGTAAGACTTTTCAGCCAGGGTAGTTGGCTGTACATTATTCTTTACTTTGTTATGATTATTGCATTCAACTATTTCTACATCGCTATTCAGTATAACCCTGTAGAAATTGCCAATAATCTTAAGAAGAATAACGGTGCAATTCCCGGTATCAGACCCGGCAGACCTACATCTGAATTCATTCAGAATTCACTTTCAAAGGTATCACTTATTGGTGCTATATTCTTAGCATTTATCGCAATTTTCCCCATTATTTTCCAGGCATTATCCGGAATCAGTATTGCTCTCGGCGGTACAACAATGCTCATCGTAGTAGGTGTTGCGGTTGAAACAGTACGTTCACTGGAAAGCCAGATGATGATGCGTCATCACAAGGGATTTTTGGAATAAGAATGTTTATGGAATAGGAACGGCAGCATGACTGCTGATTCCTTCCACCACATTCGCCGTAACAAAAGGAGTTATTATGAACTTAATTTTTTTAGGAGCTCCCGGTGCAGGAAAGGGAACACAGGCTGAAATCGTATGTGAAAAGTTAGGTATTCCCGCAATTTCCACAGGTAATATGTTAAGAGAGGCAGTTAAAAACCAGACAGCTGCCGGATTAGCTGCAAAAGAATATATGGACAGAGGCGACTTAGTTCCCGATGATGTCGTTGTCGGCATTTTAAAGGACAGAATCGCTATGGACGATGCTAAGAACGGTTTCATTCTTGACGGTTTCCCCAGAACTGTTCCTCAGGCAGAAACTCTTGACGCTATGGGCGTTCAGATTGATAAGGTTGTGGAAATTTATGTTCCCGATGAAAAAATCTGCGCACGTCTTTCCGGCAGAAGAGTTTGCGAAGGCTGCGGTAACTCTTACCACGTTGATTTCAAACCAACAAAGGTTGAGGGTGTATGCGACGCTTGTGGAGCAAAGGTTGTTCAGAGAATTGACGACGCTCCCGAAACTGTACTTTCAAGACTTGCTACTTACAAAGAAAAGACAGCTCCTCTTAAGGACTTCTATCAGGCTAAGGGTAAGCTTGTAACAGTTGAAGGACAGGAAGAAATTTCTGAAACAGCAAAGCTGACTATGGCAGCTATTCAGGGTTAATCGAATGATTCAGGTTAAATCGGCAGACGAAATCTCACGTATGATGAAGGCAGGGGAAATTGCTGCACAGGCATTAAGCCTCGCAGGACGTTCCATAAAGCCCGGCATGAGTACGTGGGAGCTTGATAAAATTATTCACGACTTTATCGTTTCAAAAGGGGCAAAACCCTCTTCGCTCGGTTATTGCGGATTTACAGGCAGCGCTTGTATCTCAATAAACGAAGAGCTTATTCACGGTATTCCGTCCAAGAAGAAAATCATCAAGGACGGCGACATCGTTTCAGTTGACCTTACAGTTGAGTACGACGGCTGGAACGGAGATAACGCAAGAACCTTTATGGTCGGCGAAGTTTCCGATGAAGCCAAGCGACTTCTGAAAGTCACCGAAGAGGCTCTTTATGAGGGCATAAAGATGGCGGTTGCAGGAAATCGAATCGGCGATATTTCAAACGCTGTGCAGACCTACTGCGAAAAGAACGGCTATCATGTTGTAAGAAAATTCATAGGTCACGGAATCGGCAAAGATATGCATGAGGACCCTGAAGTTCCAAACTTTGGAAAGCCAGGAAGAGGCCCACGCCTTGTACCCGGTATGACAATCTGCATTGAGCCTATGGTGAACACCACTACGGCTGAAGTAAATATTTTAGCTGATAAGTGGACTGTAGTTGAGGCAAACGGAAATCTTTCCGCTCACTTTGAACATACAGTTTGTATCACTAACGGCGAACCGATTATTATGACTCTTGAAAAGCACTGAAGGTGAAGTAATGGACTTTAAAAAGGGAATGGTTGTTTTCAGCAGGGCAGGACGTGACAGCGGAAAGCCTATGGCAGTCATGGAAGTAAAGGACGGTTTCGTCTATATCTGTGACGGCAAGGAAAGACCTCTTGAAAATCCCAAGAAAAAGAACCCAAAGCACCTCGCTGCAACAAATAAAACGATAGAGCTTGAAAATATCACCAACAGGAAATTACGAACAGTTCTAAGAGAACACATCACCGAGGAGAGTGAGTAACTTGTCTAAAGAAGATGTAATTGAAGTAGAAGGCACTATACTTGAGGCGCTGCCTAACGCAACGTTTAAAGTAGAACTGCAGAACGGTCACAAAATACTAGCTCACGTTAGCGGAAAGCTGAGAATGAACTTTATCAGAATTCTGCCCGGTGATAAAGTAACAGTCGAAATGTCCCCTTATGATTTAGAAAAGGGACGTATCACCTGGAGAGCTAAGTAAATTAACCTATAAGGAGGGTTATAACAATGAAAGTAAGACCTTCAGTAAAGCCTATGTGCGATAAGTGCAAGGTTATTAAGCGCAAGGGTAAGATAATGGTTATTTGTCAGGACCCTAAGCACAAGCAGAGACAGGGCTAATCCCTAGATTAATACAGGAGGAACTATTATATGGCAAGAATTGCTGGTGTGGATTTACCGAAAGAAAAGCGTGTTGAAATCGGTTTAACATACGTTTACGGTATCGGTAGAAAGTCCGCAATTGATAT
>JAZUOE010000254.1:0-5705 GCA_045604505.1 Ruminiclostridium sp.
ATTATGAGGCTTCTTACAACCAAGAAGGAGCGTTCAATCAAGATGGGACAGCTCAGACCTGTTTCCAAGACAGAAAAGATTATCTTCCAAGTCGGAGGCCAAGCGGTCTTAGGAAGACAAATAAGGCAGTCAACTCCTTGGCTCACAGAACGACATGGCTACGATCCGACTTATTATGAGGCTTCTTACAACCAAGAAGGAGCGTTCAATCAAGATGGGACAGCTCAGACCTGTTTCCAAGACAGAAAAGATTATCTTCCCTATCGCAGTTACAGTTATCGTTTCCTTTATCGTTCCCTCCGCTGCTCCCCTTGTTGGTATGCTGATGCTCGGTAACCTCTTTAAAGAAAGCGGTGTTGTTGAAAGACTTGTTAAGACAGCATCTAATGAGCTTATGAATATTATCACAATCATGCTTGGCGTTGTTGTTGGTGCTACTGCTACTGCTGCAAACTTCCTTTCTATGAGAACAATTATGATTGTTGTACTCGGACTTGTTGCTTTCAGTATTGGTACAGCTTGTGGCTTACTTCTCGGTAAGCTTATGTACGTTCTTTCCGGCGGCAAGATTAACCCCCTTATCGGTTCTGCCGGTGTATCTGCTGTTCCTATGGCAGCACGTGTATCTCAGAAGGTTGGTCAGGAAGAAAACCCCTCCAACTTCCTCCTTATGCACGCTATGGGTCCGAACGTTGCAGGTGTTATCGGTTCTGCTGTTGCAGCCGGTGTTCTTCTCGCAATCTTTGGCTAATAAAAAATCAAAACCGCTCATTTTTGGGCGGTTTTTTCTTTGAAATAAAGGGGGAAATGCAATGACATTTAAACATATAACCGATGAAAATAGCGGGATTTTTTCTGCAATGATGAAGGATTACGCAAAGGAACTTGACGAACATCAAAACAGAACCACTGACCCTGCCCTGCTGACAAGGTGGGCAGACAGTATAATAAGTAAATCGCATGGCTGCAAGTTTCATATATTAAAACTATGCTATGTTGACGGCAACCCTATGGGCTTTCTCTACGCTAAAATTGACCAACCTGACGACAAGGGATATATAAGAATCGGGCATGGTTATATAATGGAATTTTATGTAAAAGCCGAATACAGACGCAAGGGCTATGGCAGGTTTATGTTCAAGCATATAGAGCAATTCCTCACAGAACAAGGGATTAATCAGGTGTATCTGACAGCAGACCCTGTATCAGGCAAACCGTTTTGGAGTGCGCTGGGATTTATAAGCAAGGGTGAATATTCGCCCGATAATAACCTTGAGATACTTGAAAGGGAGATATGATTGTGGTATTGAATTTTGTGGGTGGGTGTGGTATAATTAGAAAAATCGGACAGACCGATAAATAAGAATTTAAAGGAGAATCGGTTATGGATAAAGGGACAAAAATTTATCAGGGAATCATCGATGAACTAGTAAAAAAATCAAAAAGCTGTGTTAATGCAAATTGGGCTATTAATGGTGAAGCCAAAGGCACTGGAGAACATATTACCAAACTTAATGAACTATTTGCAAAGCTAACACCGGAAGAAAGAGAAACACTTGCACAATATGCTTTAGATACATATATGAGTGGAATATACGATACGTTATGTGAACTCGAATGGTATATCGACTGCAAGGATATGATAATTACTGTCGAGGGTGAAGAGTTGCCAACAACAAAATTTGAGGGACTTGGTAATGACTTTATTGGCAGATGTGATGACTGGGAATGGACAGAGTATTAACTTCCAAATTATCGGTCAATTAATTCCACTAAGTGTGACGTCAGGTGACGTTTATTGACAAAAGCCACAGAGCTGATATAAAACCCTGCAACCGAATACACAAAAACAGGATAGCATTTTTAATGCTACCCTGTTATTTTTTATAGCGTTATTAGTCCCAGTCGCTCCCGACAAAACTGTCTTAAACAAATCTGTATAGGAGATTTAGCTTATAGTATTTGTATTACTTGAATTATCCATAGATTATGGACTATCAGATTTTATGTTGCCATATTGTTGCCGAGGATTTCGGGAAACTTCTTTTCAAATGAATTTTTTCAACTTTGATAATGGTGATGTTGTCTTTTGTTCTGGTTGGGGCAACATTTTCACACAGGAACTCACGATTATTGTGAGGCAGTCTGTGCTTCGCAGCTATTCGACCGCTGATTGTTCTTTTTTCTATAGGGATTGCTCCTTTCATATTGAATTCTCGGGGTGGTTGTGTTATAATGAGCTTGTCAATAATTAAGAAGTTGGAAAGGGGAATGATATGAAAAAAACAAGTGTTAAGCTGATTCTTTCATTCTTGGCTTTTTTTACTATCAATCTGTGGCTTATAGCTAAGGGAGTTACAAAAGGCAATGCTGACTTTTTTATTTCTTCAACAGTAGAAGAAACTATTTTATTTATCCTTTTACAGCTATTTGTCATCGTTATTTATAATATTCAGCCACTTACAATAAAAAAGTCCAAACTAATATATTGGTGTGTTTCCGAAGCATTTGTTTTTGCTACTGTTTTCTTTTGGGGGATATTTATCGTTGGACCTATATGGTTTATATAACTACAGATTTCAATATCTGTTCAAACTAAACACGCCTTTGTTACTTTCTGCGAAAGTAAACGCAAAGATACTTTTGACATACGCTTAGGCTTCTATCAAAAGTATCATTGCGCCAGACGTATCCTCTGGACTCGCTTTGCGTGACGGCTGGTGACGGTTGTGACGGTTATTGACAAAAGCCACAGAGCTGATATAAAACCCTGCAACCGAATACACAAAAACAGGATAGCATTTTTAATGCTACCCTGTTATTTTATATAGTGTTATTATTCCCACTCGCAAACCAATAAGACACATTTCATTTTGTGTGGTATTTTAACCGCTTTTTTATGCCGTTTCAGTTGCGATTTTATTTATATTATTTATGATTTTTTGTAAAACGGTATCATTTCGGTATCAGTAGATGATTTATAAGTGATACGATATAATCAATTCTTTTTCCGCTTTGCACTCAAAGACTTATGACTTTCTTCAGCGTGTGAAAGAGGATACCTCTGACACCAACTATCATACTCCTCTTGTGTAATCTCACCTGCTGTAAACTGTTCCTTTTTTTCATACCAGAGAGCAAGCATTTTAGGTAGTGTTCCATTTTTGGTTGTTCCATCGAATTTAAGGCACAAAACACCGTCAACCTTGGTAGCTGTCAAGCCGTATGTTTCTTCCAGATCAAAAAGCGTATGGAGAACACCGACATAATCATCTATTTCGGGGTCTGATATTGCATAAACACTGACATTTAAAGCAGAGGCAATCTTTTCAAGCTGCTGTGCAGATGGTGTTCGGTTTCCTAATTCATAGTTGCGGATAGCAGGCTCGCTCAATCCGCTCATAATTCCCAATTCTTTCTGCGACAAGTTACGGCTCTGTCGCAGCTTTTTTATTTTCTGCCCTGTTGTCATATTCGTTACTCCTTGTATGGATTAGTATTCTGAAACAATTATAGCACATTCCGTTCAAAATTGAAATACCTAAATAAAAATTTTTTAAAACCTCTTGACAGTTCGATTGTGAACTGATATAATATAAATACAGTTCAGTATTGAACGGAATATAAACAGGAGGTAGATACTATGACAAATTCTATTCTTATTGATGCAGCAGAAGTTGCACGAACACTTAATGTGTCAAAAGCATTCGCTTATAAGCTGGTACGGGATATGAATGATGAACTTAAATCCAAAGGTTTTATCACGGTTGCTGGCAAAGTAAGTAGAAAATTCTTTGAAGAAAAAATCTATGGTATGAAGAAGGAGGCGATATAATGCCTGTCTATAAGGATAAAAAAGCGGGCACTTGGTATGTTTCCTTTTGGTATACTGCTTGGGATGGGAGTAAGAAGAAAAAACTCAAACGAGGCTTTGCAACAAAAAGCGATGCAAGCAAGTTTGAGCGTACTTTCCTGATACAGCAGCAAGGCAATATGGAAATGACTTTTGAGGAGTTCTATGAGCTTTACAAGCAGGATATAAAGCCACGGTTGAAAATGAATACTTGGCTTACCAAAGAGGCAATTATTACAAAGCATATTATCCCATATTTCGGAAAGCGTGTTATTTCAGATATTGCCGCAAAAGATGTGATTAAATGGCAGAATAATCTTCGGAATTGCGTAGGCGAAAACGGTAAAACAATTTCTGTTTCATACCTTCACACTATACATAATCAGTTGAGTGCTATGTTTAATCACGCAATCCGTTTTTACAATCTTACAACAAACCCTGCGTCCAAAGCTGGAAATGTAAGCACATCTGAAAAGACAGAAATGAAGTTCTGGACGCAGGAAGAATACAAAAAGTTTTCGGAAGTAATGATGGATAAGCCTGTTTCATTCTATGCCTTTGAAATGCTCTATTGGTGCGGTATCAGAGAGGGCGAATTGCTGGCACTGACACCTGCTGACTTCGACTTTGAAAAAGGAACTGTATCAATTTCAAAATCCTATCAGCGTATTGATAAGCAGGATATAATCACAACACCTAAAACACCTAAAAGCAACAGGGTTATACAAATGCCTGATTTCCTTGTTGATGAAATGCAGGATTACATCGGGCAATTATATAAGATACAACCTAATGACAGATTATTTGTTATTTCCAAGCATTATCTTCACAACGAGATGGACAGAGGTGCTAAAACTGCGGGAATAAAGCGGATAAGGATACACGATATTCGTCACAGCCACATAAGTTTGCTCATAGATATGGGATTTTCTGCGGTAGCAATCGCTGACCGTGTCGGACACGAAAGCATAGATATTACATATCGCTACGCTCATCTGTTCCCATCGACACAGCTTGAAATGGCAGATAAATTAAGTACATTCAGAAAAGGAGAAGATTAAGATGTCGGCTAAAAATCTTGACGGAAAAGGAAGATTTCGCAGTAAAACCATTGCTTTCAGAGTATCACCCGAAGAAAATGAACAGCTTAATATAGCTGTGGCATTGTCTGGATTAACGAAACAGGACTACATCACAAATCGTCTGTTATCAAGAGATATCGTGGTACAGCCTAATCCAAGAGTGTATAAAGCTCTGAAAAATCAGCTCGAAATGGTATATTCCGAACTCAAACGCATTGACAATGGTGAAAATACAAACAGCGAACTCCTCGATACTATAAACCTCATTGCCGTAACTCTGAACGGCATAAAAGGCGGTGAGAGCTGATGCCCGAAAAAGAAAAGACCGCTCCGAATGCACTTACGGCAATAGGTGCGGAGCAGTCTTCGCAAAATAATTGCAATACTATTATAACAGAAAACTCTGAAAATTTCAATAGCGGCAGGAACATTTTACAAATGTTGCGGCAGGCATTCGATCCATATCATATCAACACTTTCACGATGGAAGAATTGCTGAATACAGCGTATGCTCCTGTGACACCAATTATTGATGACCTGCTCTATCCGGGCGTTTATCTGTTTGTCGGAGCACCAAAGCTGGGCAAGAGCTTTCTGATGGCACAGCTCGCATATCACGTTAGTAAGGGAATTCCGCTGTGGAATTATACTGTTCATCAGGGCACGGTCTTGTACCTTGCCCTTGAGGACACATACCCTCGTCTGCAAAGGCGGTTATCCCGAATGTTTGATGTAAGCGGAACAGAAAAACTGCATTTCGCAATTACATC